>PFGS01000080.1 GCA_002783525.1 Ignavibacteriales bacterium CG12_big_fil_rev_8_21_14_0_65_30_8
TATATAAATCTGTTTTCACTTCTTTATCTTGCTCTTCCTTCATAATAGCATCACCCCATTGAACATAAACAACACCTAAATTGTAAAGTGCGTTTTCATAGTTAGGATCAATTACTTCTGCAGCTTTAAACTGTTCAATAGCTTCCTGATATTTTTTTGCCCCTAATAAAAGTACACCGTAGTTATAGTGATAATATTTATTTGTTGGATCTTTTTCAACTCCTTCTTTAAAGGCATTTATTGCAACATCAGTTTTGTTGGCACCTATATAACTATTTGAAAGTTCTAAAAGAATGTTAGAATCATTTGGATAAACTTTTTTTCCAGCTTCTAAAATATTTATTGCTTTATCAAATAATTCCATATAGGCAACGCTGTCCGCTGGATTTTTGGAAATACTAAATTCACTCATTAAGTTTTTAGCCTTTACATAATAAATATTTCCTAAATATCTGTATCCATCTCTTGATTGTTCTTTATCAATTAAAACTTGTAGAGGTTCAATTGCATCATCATATTTTTGTGAATTCAATAAAACAAAGGCTAAATTTCTATATGTGTTGGTTGAGTCTGGTTGAATTTTAATTGCAGTTTTAAACGATTCAGAAGATTTATCATAATATGCCATTGCGCTGTCAGGAATTGTCATATTATTGGCTTTTTGAAAATAATTTACACCTTTGTTAAAAACAAAAGCCCAAGTATTAATTTTATCTAGTTCAATATCTTCTTTGTATTCCTCATCAAGAGCTAAACTTTTTTTATAGGCATCTAACATCTCATCATATCTATTTAGTCTGGCATAAACAAATCCAATAAGAAAAAATCCCTCATGACTTTCAGGATCATTTGTAATTTCTTTTTGTAACAATTCTAAAGCTTTGTGCCATTCTTTGGCTTTTATTCTCATCTTAGCTGCAGTAGTCCAAGGTGAAGCTAATGCTAGACTTGAAAAAAGAAAAGTTGTCAATAAAATTGATGTTAATATTGATTTTATGGACTTCATCCTAACTCCTTTATTTTCTAATAATTTGTAGATTCTAAAATTAATATAATATGGATCTATAATCAATTATTTACATTTTATATTGAATGTCTAACCTATTTGTTCCATTTATATTTAAACCTACATTATCAAATTGATTTTACCTGCTTAAAAGGATATTTTTGATACTAAAAGTGAGGATAAATTGACTACTGAAGAAGTAATTAAATCTGTTCCAAAAGTGCTTTTGCATGATCATTTAGATGGCGGATTAAGAACAAATACTATAATAGAACTTGCAAAAGAATTAAAGTATAAAAAACTCCCAACACAAGATCCTGATGAATTAGCAGTTTGGTTTTACAGAGGAGCAAATAAAGGAAGTCTTGTTGAATATTTACAAGGTTTTGAACACACCTGTGCAGTTATGCAAACAAAAGTTGGATTGGAAAGAGTTGCTTATGAAATGATGGAAGATATGAAAAATGATGGTGTCTGCTATGTTGAAACTAGATTTGCACCTGTATTTCACACATCAAAAGGTCTTTACTACGAAGAAATTGTAAACGCTGTTTTAACAGGTCTTCAAAAAGGTAAAAAAGATTTTGGAGTTGGTTACGGCTTAATTTTATGCGGTATGCGTAATATGAAAGAAACATTAGACATTGCAGAATTATCTGTCAACTTTAGGAAAAGAGGTGTTGTTGGTTTTGATCTAGCTGGTGAAGAAGGAGGATACCCCCCGAAAAAACATGTTGAATCATTTCATTTTATACAAAGAGAAAATTTTAATATAACAATTCATGCCGGTGAAGGTTTTGGAAAAGAATCAATCTGGCAGGCTATCCAATGGTGCGGTGCTCATAGAATTGGTCATGCTACACATTTAAAAGATGATTTTATTTTTGATGACGATGGAAAAGTAATTGGATTTGGTGATCTGGCGCAATATGTACTTGATAAGAGAATTCCACTTGAAATTTGCTTGCTCAGTAATATTCATACAGGAGCTATTGATAAAATTGAAAATCATCCTTTTGGTACATTATTTAAAAACAAATTTAGAGTTACAATAAACACTGATGACAGATTGATGAGTGACACAACAATGACAAAGGAATTTTTAACAGCAATTGAACACTTTAATTTAAATTTAGAAGATATTGAAAAGATAACATTAAACTCTATGAAATCTGCTTTTATAAATTATAGCGAAAGGCTAAAATACATATATGATGTTATAAAGCCAGGTTATACTAAAATAAGAGAGAAATTATTATCATTTAAAAATAATATGGAAAAAAAATGAAACAATTATTTAAAAACTATTCTTACGAATTTGATAATAATGAAATAAAGATATTAAAGACTTTTTGCAAACAGGTTCTAAAACAAATTGAAAGTGATAATAGATTTTTCTCAGAAGTAAAAAGTTTTAGTTCAATTTTAGATAAATTAGAAAATGATGATAGTCCAATAAAATTAACAAAAGATGAAAGCACAAGGTTAAAAAATCAATTAAAACAAAATCTTGAATTTTTAAAAAAAGAACTAAAGAAGAGTTGGTTTATTAAAAAAATGCTTTACAGATCTATGGTTACTCAATACTCAAATATATTATCAAAATATTTTTAAGGATTATGATGATAACGGAAGAAGAAAAAATAAATATTAAAGCTCCAACAGGTAACATAATAAGTTGTAAAGGTTGGATTCAAGAGGCTGCAATGCGGATGCTGATGAACAATTTGGATGCTCAGGTAGCTGAAAAACCCGAAGAATTAATTATATACGGAGGTAGCGGTAAAGCAGCAAGAAATTGGGAAGCTTATGAAGCAATTGTATCTTCACTTAAAAATTTAGAAGATGACGAAACATTAATTGTACAATCCGGAAAACCTGTTGGAATATTTAAGACACACAAAAATGCACCAAAAGTAATTATTTCAAATTCTATGCTTGTTCCCAACTGGGCTAATTGGGATGAATTCAGAAGACTTGAAAATCTTGGATTAACAATGTACGGTCAAATGACTGCAGGCAGTTGGATTTACATTGGGACACAAGGAATACTCCAAGGAACATATGAAACTTTTGCTGCTTGCGGAGAAAAATATTTTAATAATGATCTGAAAGGAAAATTAATACTTACAGCCGGACTTGGTGGAATGGGCGGAGCTCAACCTTTGGCTGCTACAATGAATGGTGCAACTTTTCTGGGAATAGAAGTTAATAAAGAAAGAGCTCTAAAAAGAGTTGATACAGGATATTTAGATATTATTACTGAGGATGTTGATGATGCAATCGATGTTGTTTTAAAAGCCAAGAAAGAATGTAAAGCTTTATCTGTTGGACTAATAGGAAATGCAGGTGAAGTATTACCTATCTTATTAAAATCTGATTTAATGCCTGATATAATAACCGACCAGACTTCTGCACACGATACTTTGAATGGTTATGTTCCTATGGGAATGAGTTTAGATGAAGCTTTTGATTTAAGAAAAAGTGATCCTAATAAATATATAAGTCTGGCTAAAAAAACTATAGTTGAACATGTTAAAGCAATGTTAGAATTTCAAAAAAGAGGTGCGATAGCTTTTGATTACGGAAATAACATTAGAGGAGAAGCAAAAGATAATGGAGTATTAAATGCTTTTGATATCCCCGGATTTGTACCTGAATTTATTAGACCACTTTTCTGTGACGGAAAGGGTCCTTTCCGCTGGGTTGCTTTATCAGGAGATCCAAATGATATTTATGTTACTGATCAAGCTATTAAAGATGCTTTTCCAGATAATAGACCTCTTTGCAAGTGGATAGATATGGCACAGAAGAAAGTACATTTTCAAGGTTTACCTTCAAGAATTTGTTGGCTTGGTTATGGAGAAAGAGCAAAAATGGGTAAAATATTTAATGACCTTGTTGCTCAGGGTAAAATTAACGCTCCTATAGTAATTGGTAGAGATCATCTCGATTGTGGCTCTGTAGCTTCACCAAACCGCGAAACAGAAGGTATGAAGGACGGCAGTGATGCAATTGCTGACTGGCCAATTCTTAATGCTCTTTTAAATTCAATTGGTGGTGCAAGCTGGGTTTCTGTTCATCATGGTGGAGGAGTTGGTATAGGCAATTCAATTCACGCCGGTATGGTTGTGGTAGCTGATGGAACAAAAGATGCAGAAGAAAGATTAGAAAGAGTGCTTACTTATGATCCTGGAATGGGAATTATGAGACATTCCGATGCCGGATACGAAAGAGCTATCAAAAATGCTAAAAAACATAATGTAAAAATTCCAATGTTAAAATAATCTTATAAAGTACTGATTTTTTAGAATTTAGTATTCTAATAGAAATTTAGAAAATCTAATTTTTATTAAATAAAATCTCCCTTAATATTTCAAATAATTGTTTGTAATTTAGTAAGTGTAATTTCATATATTTTTATTGAAATATTTTTCCCTAAGATTAAATGAGAGGTTTAAAATGAAAATTAAAGTATTAGTAGCAGATAAATTTCCGGATGAATATATAAAACAAATGGAAGAGTTAAATCTAGATGTAACTTTTTCGCCAAAACTTGGTGAAAATGATCTTCCAAATTCTATATCAGATATTGATATTCTTGTTGTCAGATCAACAAAAGTAAATGCACAAACAATTGCAAATGGAAAGAACCTAAACCTAATAATTAGAGCTGGTGCCGGTGTAAATAATATTGATATTAAAGCTGCAAACCAAAAAGGTATTTATGTTGCAAATTGTCCTGGAATGAATTCCGTTGCAGTTGCAGAACTTGCTATGGGTCTTATGATTTCTCTTGACAGAAAAATTCCTGATAACGTAATTGATTTCAGAAATGGAAAATGGAATAAAGCCACATATTCTAAAGCTGAAGGATTAAAAGGAAAAACACTTGGAATAATTGGTGTCGGTGCAATTGGAAAAGAAGTTGCTAAAAGAGCTTTAGCATTTGACATGAAAGTTTATGGTAAAGATATTTCCAGAATTGAAGGAGTTATGATTAAAGATTTTTCTGAGATGAATCAACTTCTTCCAATGTGTGATATAGTAACAATTCACCTTCCTGCAACACCTGAAACAAAAGGTTTATTTAATAAAACAATGTTTGATTATATGAAGCCAAATTCATTATTAATCAATACATCTAGACAAGATATAATTGATGAAGAAGCTTTACTTAAAGCTATTGAAGAAAAAAATATAAGAGTTGCGCTTGATGTATTTAAAGGTGAACCAGAAGAAAAAACCGGTTCAGTTAGTTCAAAATTTCAATCAAATCCAAATGTATATGTAACACATCATATTGGTGCTTCTACAGCTCAAGCACAAAACTCCGTAGCAGAAGAAACCGTTAGAATTATAAAAGATTATACAACTAGCGGTGTAATAGCTCACTGGGTTAACAGAGCTAAGATTTCTGATGCTAAATATCAACTTGTTGTAAAACATTTTGATAAGCCCGGTGTGTTAGCACATATTCTTGATATAATTAGAGATAATAAAATAAATGTTGAAGAAATTGAGAATATAGTTTTTGAGGGTGGAATTGCAGCATGTTGTACGATGAAACTTATGAGCTCTGTAAGTCCTGATATGATAAAGAAAATGAATGAAAGTCCTGACGTATTAAGTATTTCACATGTAGTTATATAAATATAAGGCTCGTTAGTTAAAAACTAATGAGCCAAATTATTCAAATTTAATTTCAATAATATCTTTTACTATTGCGTGAAAGTAGGGTAATTTAATTAATTCAACCAAGCCTTCCTTATCCTGTTCATCATAATTATAAATTAGTGATGGGACATTATCTAAAATAAATTTTTTAGAATTAGTATTTATTGATTTTATAGTTTCAGATTTGTCAATCAATTTAATGATTCTATTTTGAATTTCTTCTGCTTTAATATTAAATGTTTTTAATAATTCTTTATTGTTTGATGCCAGAATGTAATTTACAAATGGTAATGGGTAGTCAAAAATGTCAGTTATTTTTTCAGTTAAACTTAATGCAAAATTAAGATTTACTGAATTAAAATTTTCGTCACCTACAATCAGTTTGTTTTTATTTTCTATTTTTTGATCTTTTGATATTTCAATATTTACATCTAATTCATATTCTTCTTTGAAAATTATTTTACTTAATATTACTTCCGTTGAAGATATATCGCCAATTAAAGATAAATTATTAATATCTCCTTTTTTGGTAAAATAGAAATAAGAGTTTGACAAACTTCCTTCAAAAGAGACACCAAATTTAGATGAAACAAAAAATTCTTTATTGTTTAAAAGATCAAGTGATGGAATTAATGCAACTCCATTGTTGTCTTCATTTAATTTAGAACTGAGAATTGCAGATGGAAAATAATAAATTTTTATTTTTTTTTCACTAGATAAGCTTTCAGCCAATAATCTAGAATAAAAATTATTTGGTAAGTAAAGATTCATACTAATTATAACTTATTTAAAAAAGAAAAGCACCTAAAAAGGTGCTTTAATTAAACCATTTGAAATAAAATTAATCTCTTGGTTTTGCCTCACTGACGATGATATTTCTACCACTTAATTCAGATTCGTGTAAGGCTGTAATGGCAGCATTAGCTTCTTCTTCGTTTTCCATTTCAACGAAACCGAAACCTCTGGATCTCCCAGTATATCTGTCAGTTACTACTTTAGCAGATACAACTTTACCATGCGCTTCAAATGTTTCTTGTAACATTTGATCATTAACTGCCCATGGGAGACTGCCAACAAAAAGTTTCTTACTCACTAGTGAACCTCAGAAAATATTAATAAATTTAAATTTACGGATTGTCCGTTGTCTAAAATAGAATTAAAATAGCTAAAATCAAAATTATTTAGACTAAGGAACAATTTTATAAAAGATTAGAAATTAAGATTTACCTTTAATTCTTGCAGCTTTTCCGGCTAAATTTCTTAGGTAATATAATTTTGCTCTTCTTACTCTTCCTTCTTTTACAATTTCTATACTTGCTATTTTAGGTGAATAAAGTGGAAATATTCTTTCTACCCCAACACCACTTGAAATTTTTCTAACGGTAAAAGTTCTATTTGAACCTTTTCCTCTTAATGCAATCACATTACCTTCAAATGACTGGATTCTTTCCTTATCACCTTCAATTACTCTTACTTGAACTTTAACCTGATCACCGGCTTTAAAATTCGGTATATCCGTTTTTTTTTGTTCAGGTAATATATTATTTATATCAACCATTATTTTCTCCGTTTTTATTTAATTCTTTCCACTTTTTAGTTAAGCTTAATGATTGCTCAACTTTCCATTTATCAATTTCTTTTTTATTTCCTGATAATAACACATCAGGTACTTTCATTCCATTATATTCTGCTGGTCTTGTATAACAAGGTGCCTCAATTGATTCTCCGTTTTGGAATGAATCATTTAATGCAGATTCACTGTCATTAAGAACACCTGGAATAAGCCTTACTACTGCGTCTGTAATCATTAAAGCAGGCAGTTCTCCTCCGGTTAAAACAAAATTTCCAATTGATATTTCATCAGTTGCAAATTTTTCTCTAACTCGTTCATCAATTTCTTTATAATGCCCTGCTACAATAATAATATTTTTTGCAAGAGAAAATTTGTTTGCCGTTTTTTGATCAAATATTTTTCCTCTTGGTGTTGTAAAAATTATATTATCATAGCTCCTTTCATTCTGCAAATTGTTTATACATTCAAAAAATGGCCCAGGCTTTAGAACCATCCCAGGTTCACCACCAAAAGGCTTATCATCTATCTGCTTGTGTTTGTCGTATGCATAGTCTCTAAGATTATGAACAACAATTTCTACTTTCTTTTTTGTTTGAGCTCTTTTTAATATGCTAAAATTAAGTGGACTGGAAAGTAGTTCGGGTACAGCAGATATTATATCAATCCTCATCGTCTTCTTCATAATACTCATCCAATTTTTTCAAAATTAAGACCTTACTTTTAGCATCAAATTTTTCTATAAATTCAGGTACTGCAGGTATTAATCTTTCTAAATTGTCAACATCTAAAATTACATAAACATCATTTGCCGGTAATTTAAGAACATCTTTTATAATTCCAATTTTTTCATTATTACAAAAAACAAAACTACCTATCAATTCATGAATAAAAAAATGATCTTCAGGTAGTTCTAAAAGATCATTTTTATCTACAAAAATATTTTTACCAATTAAAATTTCAGAATCTTTTTCAGAATCGAAATTTTTAATTTTTAACAAGAAACAATCATTTCCTTCTTCAATATTTTCAATATGCAGAAGTTTTTTATCTCCAAAAAAATCAATAAATATCTTATCAACATTAGAAAAAATATCTTCAAAGTTAGAATAAGATATTATTTTTACAGCACCATTTCTTCCTGAAGAAGAAATAATTTTAGCTATAAGGAAATAATCATTCACTAATAATGTAAAGGAATTTTCCTTTAATCTAATATTTCTAATATGGCTCTCTTTCCGTCTTTTGCAGCAATAGCGGTAAGAAGAGTCCTCATTGCCTGAGCAGTTTTTCCTTGTTTTCCAATAACTTTCCCAACATCATCTGCCTGCACTTTTAATTGAAGTACAACTTTATTTTCTTCAGGTGTACTTTCACTGACAGTTACATTGTCAGGTGCGTCAACAAGATGTTTAGCAATAAATTCAATGAATTCTTTCATAAAAAGAAGTCTCCTTATTTAGACCAGGGTAACATTAGAATTATTGTACAGAAAAAGAAAATACAAAAAGTTTATCCTTCAGTTTTTTCCTCAGAAGTAGTACCCTTTACTTCAGCTGTACTTTCGTCACTCTTGTTATCTTTAATTTCTGGTTTTTCTGCTACTACATTTTCATCTTTTTTGCTTTCAACATCATCTGCTTTTACTTCAGGCTTTGCATAAACATCAGGTTTTGCTTCAGATCCAGGTGCTGCATCAGTATCTGCTTTTTTAGCTTCAGATTGTTTTGCAATAGCTTTTTTAGATTTTTTCTTTTTTGTTGAAGAACTTTTCAGTTTAGCTTCTCTCATTTTAGCCCAATTGTTCATTTCAGCTTCTATTTGTTCTTCTGTTAATCCACGACCCATTAACTCTCTTTTTAACCAAATACCTTTTTGAGTTAATAAGCTTTTAACAGTATCAGTTGGTTGAGCTCCAACGCCTAACCAATAAAGTGCTCTATTCTCATCAATATTAATTGTATGTGGTTTAGTAAGCGGGTTGTATAAACCTATAGCTTCTAAAATTTTTCCATCACGGGGTGACCTTGCATCAGCAGCTACTACTTTATATATAGGTTGCTTTTTCTTTCCCATTCTTCTTAGTCTTATTTTAACCGCCAAATTATTATAACCTCCTATTAGTTATCTTTTTCAATTAAATTTTAAATTATTTATTGATGATGAATTGAATCCTTTTTTATTCATTTTAGTCACCATCTTTTTCATTTCGTTAAATCTTTTTAATAGCCTGTTCACATCTTGTATTGATGTTCCGCTACCAACAGCTATTCTTTTTCTTCTTCCTCCATTTAAAATTTTTGGAGAAATCCGCTCCAGTTTTGTCATCGAATTGATAATTGCTTCAATTTTTACGAAAGCATTATCATCAATTTGTGCGTTTTTGAGCTGTGAGCCTATTCCTGGTATCATTCCAAGCAACGATGATATAGAGCCCATTTTCTTTATCATCTTAATTTGCTTAAGAAAATCATCAAAATCAAATTTATTTTTTCTTAATTTATCTTCTAATTTTTCAGCTTCTCTCTCGTCAATAGTATCTTGAGCCTTTTCTACCAGTGAAACTATATCGCCTTTACCCAAAATTCTTGATGCCATTCGATCAGGATAAAAAG
>PFGS01000010.1:0-3490 GCA_002783525.1 Ignavibacteriales bacterium CG12_big_fil_rev_8_21_14_0_65_30_8
CTCTTTCGTCTATTTGAATGTATCCATATCCGGTTTCTGGTCTTGTTGGTTGTACACCAATCGTAACTAATCCTTTAGACTTATAAGCGTATTCAGCAGCTCTTTTTAAGGTTTTATGAAATTCTTCTTTTTCTTTTATAATATGATCAGCAGGAAGTACAAATGTAACAGCATCAGGATCTAATTGTTCGATATAAATTGAAGCAAGTCCAATACAAGCGGCAGTATTTTTACCGAATGGTTCAATAAGAATATTACTTTCAGGTACATTTGTTAATTGATTAATAATTTCATCTTTCTGCATCTTATTTGTAATTACATAAATATTTTCATTTTTTACCAATCCATTCAATCTTTCAACAGTATTTTGTATCATAGTTTTACTGTTAAATATTTTTAATAATTGTTTTGGGGTTTTCTCTTTACTTCTAGGCCAAAATCTTGTACCAACACCTCCCGCCATAATTATCGCATATAAATTCATAATATTTTTATCCTTCAATCTTTATTGATTTTATCTGCAAACCAAATGATTCAGCTTTATTTAAGTAACTTGTAATATCTACATCTTTACTTTTTACAACTGCTACTATTACAATTAAACATGCTCTCATTGATTCAACAATTTGTTTTGTTGGAGTTAACTCATTTGCTCTAATTAATAATAATGCTTTAGCAACAATATTATGCATATTAGAAATTATTCCGAATCCCCTTTCCTCTGCTAAATCTCCATTACTTTCCAATATTTCACAATACTTTATAAGTTCTTCAGGATCTTGATTAGAAGTAAGTAATGTTTTTAGAATTTCATCTACATTTTTGATTGGTTGCAAAATTACTTCTTCAAAATTCTGAAATAATATTCCGGATTCGACCGGTTCATCATCCATAATAATTTTTTCTTTTAATATCTCAGCTTCTGTTTTATCAGAATAATAATTATTAGGCGGATTGTAAAAAGAATTATTTTCATTAGATATTGGAGCATTGGGATCTTGATCTCCTTTTATTTTTTTTATTGCTTCTCTAAATGAATTAGGATTAATAGAATCCAATAATTTGCTAAGATCACTTATTAAATACTGGCAGTGTTCTTTAAATTTGTCTGATATTTTTAAAAGATCAATTGTTCCTTGCGTAAGATATCTATGAATCTCTGCAATACGAATAGCCAAGGTAGAAAATTCTGTACAGGTTTTCATCAACTTAATATCTTTTTCCAGATTATCAGATTTTGATATAAATTCTCTCAATAGACTTACAACTTCAATTTTTTGAGTATCTAGTCTTAAGTTATTTGAAGCAGCTGAAATACTTTGGTTTATATATTGTTTTGTAAAATCCATCTATTATTTATATATCCTTGGAATTCTGTGTCCTATATTGCAGGTTATTTCATATGGAATAGTGTTTATAGCTTTACACCAATCCCATGCACTAATATAATTATTTTTAACATTACCCAACATAATAACTTTATCATCAACTTTTATATTATCGTTATTTATGTTCACCATAAATCGATCCATTGTAACTGTACCAACTTGTTTATATTTCTTGCCTTTTACTATAACTTCCATTTTGTTGGATAAATTTCTGTTAACTCCGTCAGCATAGCCCAAAGGAATTGAAATAATTTTAGTATTCTTTTTAGAAGTAAATTTTCTTCCATAGCTAACTGTATCCCCTTTTATTATTTTTTTAACAGATGCTACTTTTGAATGTAAACTCATAACAGGTTTTATTTTGATTGATTCAGTTGTCTCTTGGGATGGAAAATATCCATAAAGCAGAATTCCCGGTCTTACCATATCAAAATAAGAATTGGGAACATCAAGTATTGCCCCGCTGTTTGCAGCGTGAGCTAATCCATAATTTATATCTCTATTTCTTAATTGGTTTAATATTTTATTGAATTTTTCTAATTGACAAAGTGTAAAAGTTTTATCATTTTCATCTGCTGTTGCAAAGTGAGTATAAATTCCATCTATTTCAAAACATTTTTTCTTACTTATATATTGAATTAGATTAAGAGCTTCGTTAGGTTTAATACCCAGCCTGCTCATTCCCGTATCTACTTTTACATGTATCTTAATTTTCCCCTTTCCAAATTGTTTTATTCCCCATTCTAAAATTTTTAGATGTTCTAAATTAAAAACTGTTGGTATAAGATTATAACTAAATAACAGCTTAACTTGTCTTTTAGAAAAAGGTTCGAATATAAGTATTGGTTGTTTTATTTTTGCTTTCCTCAATTTTTCACCTTCTTTAGGAAAAGCAACTGAAAAATATTCCGGTTTTTTTGCACCTAATGATTCCAAATATTTAGCACATTCAACCATACCGTGACCGTAAGCTTCTGCCTTAACCACAGCCATAATTTTAGTTTTTCCGATCTTTTTCCTTACATTAAGAAAATTACTTTTAAGTTTTGATAGGTTAATTATTGCGTAAGATGGGTGCATTAAATTTAATTTTATTGTTAAGAAAATATAATTTTAATTGAATAGAGAATCAATTATAAGAAATGTTAGATAAAAATTAAAATTTAATTGATTAAAATTGAAAGTTAAAATTAAAACTATTATTAATTTCATTTCTTGACATTACTTAAACGTAATGTTAATTTTTTATCTGTAAAAAAAATAAATTTTGTGGTTAATGTTAACTGAATTCGGTAAAATCTTCGTATTTATTTTAGTTGCAATCTTTTTTGTAGTTGTTGCTCTATTTGTAGCAAAACTATTAAGACCTTCCAGACCTACCTATGAAAAACAATTAACTTATGAATGTGGTGAAGAAATTATAGGCTCGCCTTGGGTTCAGTTTAATATAAGATTTTATGTAGTAGCTTTAATTTTTTTGATCTTCGATGTAGAAATTGTTTTACTAATTCCTTGGGCATATGTTTACAAATCCTTTGGTGTTGGTGGTTTTCTTGTTGGTGCAATATTTTTAATCTTATTGGGATTAGGAATGGCTTATGAATGGAGAAAAGGAGACTTAGAATGGTCAAGACCGGCGATGCCCAAATTAAATGTGGATAAAGACAAAGTTTTAGAAAAAGTTAAACCTAAATAGGAATTTATGGGACTTCTTGATAAACAATTTGCCGACGACAATATAATAATTACTAAAGTAGATGATCTATTCAATTGGGCAAGGTTATCTTCACTTTGGCAAGTTGGTTTTGGACTTGCATGCTGTGCAATTGAAATGATGGCAACTTCAGCATCTCACTATGATTTTGACAGATTTGGGGTAATTCCAAGACCTTCACCGAGACAATCAGATGCTATTATTGTTTCAGGTACAGTTACACTAAAAATGGCAATAAGAATTAAAAGATTATACGAACAAATGCCCGATCCCAAATATGTAATTTCTATGGGTAGCTGTTCAAATTGTGGAGGTCCTTATTGGGAACACGGCTACCATGTTCTAAAAGGAGTGGATAGAATAATACCGGTTGATGTTTATGTGCCGG
>PFGS01000010.1:3512-9233 GCA_002783525.1 Ignavibacteriales bacterium CG12_big_fil_rev_8_21_14_0_65_30_8
CCTATTAGAAGGATTGTTGAAATTACAAGAAAAAATTAGAAACGAATCTTTAGTAAAGAAATCAGTATGACAGAAAAAGAAATTTTTGAAATATTAAAAGAAAAATTTGGTGATTCAATAATTGAATTTGTTGAAGCTCAAGCTGGTGAAAATTATATAAAGGTTTCACCTTTGGAAATTGACAAAGTTTGTGCATTTTTATTTACTGACGACAGACTTCTATTTGATTCACTAATAAATTTTTCCGGTGTTGATGATGCAAATGGAGAGAAAAAAGTAAATGAAGATGGTTCATTTGATTTTATAGGCGGAACTTTAAGTGTTGTTTATCATATTGAGTCTCTAAAACATTTACACAAACTAACTTTAGCAGTTTCAGTTGAAAAGGATAAGCCGGATGTTGTTTCGGTTACAGATATTTGGGCACATGCAAATTGGCACGAAAGAGAAGCATTTGACTTATTAGGTATTAATTTTCTAAATCATCCAGACCTTAGAAGAATTTTAATGCCATATGACTGGGAAGGCGGTTTCCCATTAAGAAAAGATTATAAAGATCCCGAGTTTTATAGGGGGATGAAAGTACCTTATTAATTAAAAAAAAGTAATACTAATTCATAAAACTATGGTATTAAAAACTGAAGAAATGACTCTTAATATGGGGCCTCAGCACCCATCTACTCACGGAGTACTACGTTTGGAACTTCAGTTAGATGGTGAATTTATTGTAGATGTTATACCTCACATTGGTTACCTGCACAGATGTTTTGAAAAACACGCTGAATTTATGACTTATCCTCAAGTTGTTCCTTATACTGATCGTATGGATTATCTTGCATCTATGTATAATGAATTTGGTTATGCTGTAGCTGTTGAAAAATTACTTGGAATTGAAGTACCTGAAAGAGTAGAATTTATCAGAGTCATAATGGGTGAATTGCAAAGGATTGCATCTCACTTGGTTGCTTTGGGTACTTACGGAGCAGATATTGGTGCAGTTACACCTTTTCTTTTCTGTTTTAGAGACAGAGAAAAAATATTAAGTTTATTTGAAATGGCATCCGGAGCTAGGCTTCTTTATAATTATATTTGGGTTGGTGGAGTTTCTCGAGATTTGCCTCCAGACTTCCTTAGACTTGCCAAGGAATTTGTTGATTACTTTAGACCTAAGATCAAAGAATTAAATGACTTACTTTCATTTAACAAGATTTTTATTGAAAGAACAGCTAACATAGGAATTTTACCTTTAGATGTAGCTGTTAATTATGGAATAACAGGACCTATGCTCCGTGCCTCTGGAATGAAGTGGGATCTAAGGAAAGATGATCCGTATTCAGTTTATAATAAATTTGATTTTGACATTCCTGTTGGTGATGGTAGAATGGGAACTGTTGGTGACAGTTGGGACAGATATTATGTGAGAATTATAGAGATGGAAGAAAGCTTGAAAATTGTTGAACAGGCATTAAATCAAATTCCGGAGGGTGATGTTTTATCTGCAATACCTAAAAGAATAAAACCACCTGTTGGTCAAGTTTATGGAAGAGTTGAAAATCCGAGAGGTGAATTGGGCTATTTTATTGTAAGTGATGGAACGGTTAATCCTAAAAGAATAAAAGTTAGACCACCATCATTTGTAAACCTGGCAGTAATTGGAGAATTATGCAAAGGACATATGATAGCTGATGTTATCTCTGTACTTGGAAGTATTGATATTGTTTTAGGTGAGATTGATAGATGATATACGAATTCCTATCAAATATAACGGGAAGTGAAATTTTAGGAGCAATAATTAGTGCTTTTCTACCACTTTTCTTATTTATTCTTCCTTTTGCATTAATTGCTGTATTACTTGAAAGAAAAGTTTCTGCACATATGCAGGACAGATTAGGTCCAATGAGAGTAGGATACCACGGAATTTTACAAACAGTAGCTGATATTTTAAAACTCATTCAAAAAGAAGATATTACTGCTGATGCAAATGACAAAACACTATTTAATTTAGCACCTATTTTAGTTTTTGCCGGAAGTTATGCAGTATTTGCTGCAATTCCTTTTTCAAGTTCATATTTAGGTAGTAATATAAATCTGGGTCTGTTTTTTATTATTGGTATTTCGGGAATAGTTGTTGCAGGAATATTGATGGCAGGCTGGGCTTCAAATAATAAATATACGCTGTTAGGTGCAATGAGATCAGCAGCACAATTAATTAGTTATGAAATCCCAACTATTATGATTGTTGTTACAATTTTAATGGTTACAGGTACACTTAACTTAAAAGAAATCACAGAATTACAATCAGGTTATTTTTGGAATTGGCTCATATTTGGTGGCAATGTAACTGGAATTGCTAAATATTTATTAATACCATTTATGATTGTTGGATTTGTAATTATTTATATAAGCACACTGGCCGAAGTAAACAGAACACCTTTTGATATTCCTGAAGCAGAATCAGAATTAGTATCAGGTTATCATACAGAATATTCCGGGATGAAATTTGCTATGTTCTTTTTAGCAGAGTATGCAAACATGTTTGCAGTATCAGCAATAGTAGTCTTACTATTTTTTGGTGGATACCATTCCCCTTTTGGATATTTAGGTAATACTTTTGGTATCACCTGGTTAATTCCAATCGAGCAACTACTCTGGTTTACATTTAAGGGAGTTGGATTTGTTTTGGTACAAATGTGGCTGCGTTGGACTTTGCCAAGATTAAGAGTTGATCAACTTATGGCTGTATGCTGGAAATATTTAATACCAATTGCTTTTGTTAATTTATTAATTGTTGGACTTATTACTTTATTATAATGAGAACATATTTAAATAACATATATATGGCTCTTTCAACAATAATGATTGGAATGAAGGTTACATTTAAACATTTATTTGAGCCAGCAGTTACAATTCAATATCCTGATGTAAAACCTCAACTTCCTTCGAGAGAAAGAAACAGATTATATGTTAATATGGATGATTGCATTGGTTGTGATCAATGCGCCAGAGCTTGTCCTGTTAATTGTATAAAAATTGAAACAGTAAAATCATTACCTGACGAAGATCTTGGTCAAACTTCAAATGGAAAAAGAAAAGCATTATGGGTTACAACTTTTGATATTGACATTGCGAAATGCTGTTTTTGTGAATTATGTGTTTTCCCTTGTCCAACAGATTGTATTTATATGACAGATGTTTATGAATTTTCTGAATTTGAAAGAGAAAATTTGATTTACGATTTTGTTACTCTTACTGATTCTGAACGAAAAGAGAAAAAAGATAATTATGAAAAAATGATGGCTGAAAAGGCTGCAAAAGAAGAAGCCGAATTAAAAGCAAAAGAACAAGCAAGCAAAGATAAACCGGAAGAGAAAAAGTAAATGACAGTATATGATATAATATTTTATTTATTTGCACTAATAACTATAGGCTCAGCATTTTTTGTAGTAACACTAAGGAATATAGTTTATTCTGCTTTCTTTTTGTTATTTACATTATTCGGTATAGCAGGATTATATGTATTACTTAGTGCAGATTTTATTGCTATTGTGCAATTAGTAGTTTATGTGGGTGGGATTTTAGTTTTACTTTTATTTGGTGTAATGCTTACTCACAAAATAACAAATGTGCAAATTAAAACCGGTACCTTACAGATTATTCCTTCTGCTGTTGCTGTTCTTGTTTTAGCTTTTGCTTTAATAAAAATATTTTTAACAACAAACTGGAAAACAATGGAATTAGTTTCTCAAAATTCCTCTGCACAAGGTCTAGGTGTATTACTTATCAACCAATATTCTGTTGTTTTTGAATTACTTGGAATTTTATTATTGATTGCTCTTATCGGAGCTGCATCTATGGCTAGGAGATAGATAAAATGATAAACATTAGTTTATATCATTATTTAATAGTAAGCTCAATATTATTTTGTTTAGGAATATTCGGAATTATTACACGCAAAAATGCCATCATGGTTTTAATGGGAATTGAATTAATTCTGAATGCTGCAAACATTAATTTTGTTGCATTTGCACGTTACGGTAATTTTGGGAACTCAGGTCAGTTAGCTGCATTATTTGTTATTATACTTGCAGCCGCAGAAGCTGCCATTGCTATGGCAATTGTTTTAAATATCTATAAAACATTTTCAAATATTAATATTGATGAAATAGATACTCTTAAAGATTAATTATATATGACTGAATCTATACTTATAAAATTAGCTCTCATTACTTTATTTCTTCCTTTGATAGGATTTATAGTTACTCTGTTATTTGGGAAAAGGATCAAGTGGCTTTATTGGTTTGAGAATTCCATTTTGATTCTAGCCTTTTTACTTTCTGCAATATTAGCTTATTTCAAGCTTACTAATTTTACTGACCAAACAATTATTTCTGAATTTGAGTGGATCAATTTAGGTGTAATTCCTTTTGCTAAATCAGTTGTTATAGATTTGGGAATAATGTTAGACAACATTAGTGTATTAATGATTTTAACTGTAAATATAGTAAGTCTGTTAGTTCATATATTTTCTGTCGGTTATATGAAGGGAGATAAAAGATATAACAGATATTTTTCTTATTTAGGTATTTTTACTTTTTCAATGTTGGGGATAGTTCTTACACACAATCTATTAATGATGTATGTTTTTTGGGAACTTGTAGGTTTATCATCTTACTTGTTGATCGGCTTTTGGTATGAGAAAAAAACTGCATCAGATGCTGCTAAAAAAGCATTCATTGTTAATAGGATTGGTGATATCGGAATGTTTTTAGGAATACTTACATTATTCCTTACTTACAATACATTTTCTTTTGATAAGATCTTTTATCAAATCTCAGTTGGTAATTTACCATTCGGGACACAATTTGGATTAACAATAGCCGGAGTTTTATTATTCTGTGGAGCTATTGGAAAATCTGCTCAATTTCCTTTACACGTTTGGCTACCAGATGCAATGGAAGGTCCTACTCCTGTAAGTGCATTAATACATGCTGCTACAATGGTTGCTGCAGGTGTTTATTTTATGATAAGGGTATTCCCTATTTTATCAGGTGATGCTCTATTAGTTATTGCATCCATTGGAGCTTTGTCGGCATTTATACCGGCAACAATTGCTGTTACACAAAATGATATTAAAAAGGTTTTAGCATATTCAACAATAAGCCAATTAGGTTATATGATAATGGCAATTGGTGTAGGTGCTTACACTTTTGCTTTCTTTCATTTGATAACTCACGCATTTTTTAAAGCTTGTCTGTTTTTAGGATCAGGTTCTGTAATTCATTCAATGCATCACGAACAAGATATGACTAAAATGGGTGGGCTGAGAAAGAAGATGCCTTTAACATATATTACATTCTTAGTAGCATCATTAGCATTATCCGGTATACCGCTTACTTCAGGTTTTTTAAGTAAAGATGGAATTCTTGTCGGTACTTTTGTATTTGGTTCTCTTACAGGTCATTGGTTCTTTGCAGCATCCGGATTCCTTGTTGCATTCTTGACTGCATTCTATATGTTCAGGGCAATAATAATGACTTTTCATGGTGAACCTAAAAACAAAGAAAAATATGATCATGCAAAAGAGTCTTCTTTTGTTATGGCTATGCCTTTAGTTGTTCTTTCTGCTTTATCATTATTCTTTTGGTATTCATTAAATCCATTTAATCCTGAAAATGGGAAATTACTATCTACTTGGGTAAAAACTCCTGAGATATCTGTACC
>PFGS01000010.1:9239-9855 GCA_002783525.1 Ignavibacteriales bacterium CG12_big_fil_rev_8_21_14_0_65_30_8
AGCACGATATGAATTTATGAAGACAGATGATAAAATTATAAATAAAGAAAATTTAGAAGAAGTTACCTATTCAAATTCTTACACTGAAGCTATTCATCACGCTCATTATCCAACATTATTTACTTCAGCAAGTTTAGCATTATTAGGAATTCTATTTGCATTTATATTTTATCAATGGAAAGTTTTTGATCCGAATAAATTTGCAGAAAAGTTAAAGCCTATTTATTTGTTGTCTTTTAACAAATGGTATTTTGATGAAATTTATTATGCCAGTTTTGTTGCTGGAACAATTGGGTTAAGTAAAATCATTTCAATGTTTGATAACAAATTTATAGATGGAATAGTTAACGGTTCTGCATTATTTACAAAAAACTTTTCTGCATTCACCGGAAAATTTGATAATGTTGTTGTAGACGGATTAGTAAATATGATGGCTTATATCAGTGGAATGTTCGGACTATTTTTTAGAAGATTTCAGACAGGTAAAGTTCAAACTTATATATTATTCGTAGTTTTTTCATTAATTATTTTATTGTACATATTCAGATAAATAAAAATTTTATAAAAATTAATAAATAGATTATGCAAAATTTCCCAATTTTATCTTTATTAACAT
>PFGS01000270.1:0-495 GCA_002783525.1 Ignavibacteriales bacterium CG12_big_fil_rev_8_21_14_0_65_30_8
TTAGATTGGAGAAAACATCCAGATTCAAATGTTTCTGAGAGAAGTTTAGATATAGTAAGACCTTTTGGAATAAACACTCAAAATTTTAAGTCAGAAATTACATTTGATGAAACTGATAAAATGAGTGCCGAATTATTTTTCACCCAAAATAATTTTAATAAAAATGATAATATTATTGGATTACACGTTGGTGCCGGTAAAATACCAAACAGATGGTCATTACTTAAGTTTACAGAACTGACAGAATTATTGCATAATGACTTTAATGCTAAATTTTATTTAACAGGAAGCACAGTTGATACAGATGCAATAAATTATATTAAAAATAAATCTAAAATTCCTATTGCAATTTTTATGAATCATAAGATAACAGAAGTTGCTGCATTAATTGATAAAACAAACTTATTTATCTCTAATGACACAGGAATAATGCATGTTGCAGGAACAACAAACACACCCCAAATTTCAATATTTGGACCAACCAATCCCTTTAAT
>PFGS01000270.1:512-6675 GCA_002783525.1 Ignavibacteriales bacterium CG12_big_fil_rev_8_21_14_0_65_30_8
GAATAAACTGTTTATTCGTAAATCGGAAATTGTTGACGATATTTCAGTTAAGGATGTTTATGATCTTTGTAAACTATTTTTAAGTAAAAAAGAAAAAGTAAATGAAAGTACCTAATCCCGTTATAGCAGCTATTGATATTGGCACTAATTCATTTCATCTGTTAATTGCAAAAATTAATAACAAAAATAAAATTCAATCCATTTATAAAGCTAGAAACATAATGAGGTTGGGAACTGAGCTAGGTGGAAAGATAAAAAAAATTTCTAAAAATGAGATTAAGCTGTCAATTAAAATATTACTCAAGTATAAAAAAATTGCAGAAAAATATAATGCGGAAATCTTTGCAATTGGTACAAGCGCAATTAGAGAAGTAAATAATAGAAACCAATACATTAAAAAAGTAGAAAAAGAAACCGGAATAAATATAAAAGTAATATCCGGAAAAAAGGAAGCAGAATATATATACAAAGGAATTGAGAAAGTTATATCAATTAAAAATAAAAAAGTTCTTTGTATCGATATCGGTGGTGGTAGTACAGAAATTCTTTATGTAAAAAAAGGAAAAACTATTTTTTCTACTAGCATAAAAGTAGGAGCAGTCAGAATGACCAACAGTTTTTTCCCGGATGATAATTTAAATATTAGGTCTATCATTGAATGCGATAAATTTGTAGAAAAACAAATTAAAAATAAAAGAGGGATTAACTTTAATCCTGATTATGAAATTGTTGTTGGTTCATCAGGTACAATTCACGCAGCTGCTTCAATGATCTATTACAATAGATTCAATAAGCCACTTAAAAAACCAAATGGATATTCTTTTACCAGAAAAGAATTTGATAAAATGTTTGAAAAAGTTATGGACAAAAGAACTCCAATAGAACGATTAGGTATAAAAGGACTTCAGACAAAAAGAGCAGATATAATTCCGGCGGGATTAATTATTTTATCTGTAATATTTGATCTTTTCAAAATAAAAAGAATAATTTTATCTGAGAATGATTTAAGAGCAGGGATAGTTTCAGAAGCAACAAAAACAAATAGATAATAAAGAAAAATTGAAACACTTCAATTATTCTTACACTCTCAGTATATTAACAATCAATTCTTAATAAATTAATTTATGCTTAACATAAGAAATTTTTGTATAGTAGCGCATATAGATCACGGTAAATCCACAATAGCAGATTGCCTTTTGGAAAATACCGGAACAGTCACTCAGCGTGAGGCAAAATCCCAGGTATTAGATGATCTTGATCTGGAACGTGAAAGGGGAATAACAATAAAATCTCACGCAATTCAGATGAAGTATAAATCTGTAAGTGGCGACAATTACATTCTAAATCTCATTGATACTCCGGGTCATGTTGATTTCAGTTATGAAGTATCCCGCTCATTAGCAGCTTGTGAAGGAGCAATTCTTGTAGTAGATGCTTCACAGGGAGTTGAAGCACAAACAATTAGCAATTTATATATGGCTGTTGACGGAGGACTGGAAATTATTCCTGTTATAAATAAAATAGATCTTCCAAGTGCAGAAGTTGAAAAAGTAAAAGGACAAATTGTTGACTTAATAGGATGCAGTGAAGATGAAATTTTACTTGTAAGTGCTAAAACTAAAAAAGGCATAAAAGAATTACTCGAAGAGATTATAAAAAGAGTTCCCCCTCCAAAAGGAAATGATAATAAACCGCTTCAAGCTTTAATTTTTGATTCTGTTTTTGATTCATACAGAGGTGCGATAGCATTTATTAGAGTTTTTAACGGAGTTATTAATACAGGTGATAAACTTAAATTATTTGCTACTGATAAAAAAATTGATGCAGAAGAAGTTGGAATTTTAGGAATGCAAAAAATTAAAACTAAGAATTTAAATTCAGGTAATGTTGGTTACTTAATTTCAGGTATAAAAGAAGTACACGATACAAAAGTTGGTGATACAGTCACTCATCAAAAAAATGGTGCACAAAAACCATTGCCCGGTTATAAAGAAGTAAAACCAATGGTGTTCAGTGGTTTGTATCCAACTGATTCTGATGATTTTGAAGATCTTCGTGATTCGCTTGAAAAATTTAGATTGAATGATTCAGCTCTTGTCTATCAACCAGAAACTTCCGCCGCGTTAGGTTTTGGTTTTAGATGTGGGTTTTTAGGCTTATTGCATATGGAAATCGTAAGGGAAAGACTTTTAAGAGAGTATGATCAATCGATTATAACCACACTGCCAAATGTTGAATATTTTGTGTACGATAAAAACGGAAAAAAAATTGTTGTTGATAATCCTGCTCTTATGCCTGCAGTTGGAGAAATTGATTCTGTTGAAGAACCATATATTAAAGCTCAAATAATTTGTCCAAGTGAATATATCGGCAACATTATGAAGCTTGCAATGGATAAAAGAGGAGTTTATAAAAACACGAATTATATTGATCCCACAAGAGCCGATATACAATTTGATTTTCCATTGTCTGAAATAATCTTTGATTTTTATGATAAGCTAAAATCAACTACACGAGGTTATGCATCTTTTGATTATGAGTTTTTAGGCTATCAAAAAGGTGACTTAATAAAACTGGATATTTTACTGAATTCAGAACCTGTTGATGCTCTTTCAATGATAATACATAAAGATAAAGCTTATGACTGGGGACGGAAGGTTTGTTCAAAATTAAAGGAATTAATTCCAAGACAAATGTTTGAAATTAGTATTCAAGCTGCAATTGGTTCAAAAATAATTTCTAAATCTGTAGTTAAAGCACTTCGTAAAAATGTTTTAGCAAAATGTTACGGCGGTGATATTACAAGAAAAAGAAAGTTATTAGAAAAGCAGAAAGAGGGTAAGAAAAGAATGAAACAAGTCGGCAATGTTGAAATACCTCAGGAAGCATTTTTAGCAGTTCTGCAGATAAATGATTAGATTTATTAAAAATTTCTTTTTTAAATTATAATTTATGCTCAAAGTAATTAAAAGATTTTTTCAAACACTTATTATTCTAATTATTGTTACTATAATTATAAGATCATTTTTTCTGGCTGCTTATAAAATACCTACCGGCTCAATGAAAAATACTTTACTGCCCGGCGATTATATAATTATAAGTAAATTCGATTATAAATTAAGTACACCAAGATATATTCCGTTTACACAGATTGAAATTCCACACACAACTTTATTTAATTTTAAAAAACCCAAAATAAATGATATTGTGGTATTTAAGTTCCCCGGTAAAAAATATGATAATGTAAAAGATGAAAAGCTAAATCTTGTTAAAAGGATTGTCGCTATTCCTGGAGATACTCTAGAGATCATCAATCGGAATTTATTTATTAACTACAAAAAAATACCTTCCCCCATAAAAATGCAATCATCTAATTCTAAAATTATTTCTGATGGAGTAAAAGAAAAGGGGATTTATCCTGAAATAAAAAACTGGAATGCTGATAATTATGGACCAATAATAATACCTAAAAAAGGGGATATTATTAAGTTAGATATTAAAAATGTGAGTTATTGGAAATCAATAATTGAAAATGATACGGACAGCTCAAATGTTAGCATCGAAGGTACTGTTATAAATATTAACGGAGTGCCTTTAAGAGAGTATCAATTAAAACAGGATTATTACTTTGTGATGGGAGACAATAGAGGAAACAGCCTTGACAGCCGTTTTTGGGGTTTTGTCCCTGAAGAATATATCATCGGCAGGGTATTGCTAATCTATTGGTCTATTGAAATAGACACAACTGAAAACTCTAACCAAAGTATTTTTGATAATGTAAGATTCAAAAGAATTTTCACAGATATAAATTAGTATTATTATGAAAAAAATTATTTATCCGGCACAGCAAGAATATATTTTATCTTTTATTAACCAGAAGAGCAAGCTGATCAAGAGTATAGAGAATTTTGCAAAAGAAAATAATATTCCCATTCTTTCAAAAGATGCGTCTGAATTTTTAGAACAAATAATTTCAATCAATCAGCCGAAAAAAGTACTTGAAGTAGGAACAGCCATTGCTTATTCATCAATAAGAATTGCTAAACTTCTAAAACCATCCTCTGTATTGATGACAATAGAAAAAAGCAAAGACAATATTAAGTTAGCTTCTACATTTATTAAGAAAGCTAAATTAACAAGAAGAATAAAAATACTTGAAGGAGATGCGGTGGACATAATTCCCAAAATAAAAAACAAATTTGATTTTATCTTTTTAGATGCAGATAAAGAAGATTATCTAAATTTATATAAATTATCTTTGAATAAGTTAAAGAAAGGGGGAATAATTTTTGTTGATAATGTTCTTTGGCAAGGTTTTACTGCAGCCAAAAAAGTACCAAAGAAGTACAAAAGATCAACAGAACATATTAGGGAATTTAACGACCATTTTATGAATACTAAATCACTAAAATCCGTATTGCTGCCAATTGGTGATGGTATTGGATTGGGATTAAAAATTTAATATGATAAAATTATCACCAAAAGAATTGCTTGAAGCAATAGAAAATAAATCCGGCAAAATATTTACCGAGAGAGAGGGGCTTCTTATTATTTTTAATGTTGGATTATCTGACAAAAACAATTCGTTGTTTGAGGAACTAATTTTCACTTCAAAATATATTTTAGGATTAAAAAGAGTTCTAGAAAAAGGGGCAGGAATTCCTGATGTTAATAATTTAGATGAAGTAAAAAAAGATCTCGCTAAAAATTTAACTGAAGTTGTGGATATCTTAAAAGAATTATTACTTAAAATGGATGAAAATAAAAAAACATTTTTTGAAAGCAATTATTTGGTGATGACTCAAAATTCTTTAGCAAAACTATATTCATTACTGGATGGTTTGGAATGGACAAAGATGTACCTAAATGATTTGAAGAGAGGCAACTAGTCTAATATTAATAATTTATTCACCTTTATGTCTACATTTCCTTTCAATTCATCTACTAACTTTTCTTCAAATCTTTTTAGATCATTTACCTTTACCAAAATTTCAAATTTTACTGTTTCTTTATAAATAGTATTTGTCAATTTAACTTCAAAATTGTTTATAATATGGTGAATAGAACTTATCTGATTGAAATCAACATTAACAAAAACTTTATTGTAAAACAATTTTTCAATTTTCTTGCTTTTCTCTAAAACTTCAAACGCTGAATTGTAATATGCTTTCCCAAGCGGACCAATTCCCAGTTTTGTTCCTCCGAAATATCTGATTACCACAACTAAAACATTTTGAAGTTTGAAATGATCTATAGCATTTAATATCCTTAAACCTGCTGTACCATTTGGCTCACCGTCATCGGAATATTTAATATTATCATTTAGCAATCTGTAAGCATAACAATGATGTGAAGCATCATAATATTTTTTTTTTATTTCAGCTAATATTTTACTAAAAGATTTTTCGGTTGTTATTGGAAAACATTGTGCTATGAATTGAGAACCCTTTTCTTTAAAAATGTTCTCTTTAGACTCTGTAATTGTCAATATTTTATCATCTTTTAACATAATAGCTAAAATTTTTCTTCCTAAATATTTGATTTTCAAATATGCTATAGCTAATATAATTATTTAAAAATTTAAACTTGGTAATCATTGGAAAAGGAAACGATCTTAATAAAAGGTGCCCGTGAACACAATTTGAAGAATATTGATGTGGAAATTCCACGCGATTCTTTGACTGTAATTACGGGTTTGTCCGGCTCTGGTAAATCTTCTTTAGCTTTTGATACTATTTATGCAGAGGGACAAAGAAGATACATAGAATCTCTGTCTGTTTATGCAAGACAGTTTTTGGATATGATGGAAAAACCGGATGTTGACCTTATTGAGGGTTTAAGTCCGTCACTTTCCATTGAACAAAAATCAACTTCCGGTAATCCCCGTTCCACAGTTGGTACCGTCACTGAAATTTATGATTATCTGCGACTTCTATTTTCAAAAGTAGGTGAACCATATTGCTATAATTGTGGAAAAAAAATAACAAAACAAACAACCTCACAAATAATTGATTCAATAATTTCTGATCAAAATAAAAAGAAAGTTACACTTCTTGCTCCAGTAGTAAAAGGAAGAAAAGGGCATTACAAAGAACTTTTTGAACAAATATTATCCGATGGATTTCTTAAAGTAAGAGTTGACAATGAAATCTTAGAAATAACA
>PFGS01000270.1:6699-9614 GCA_002783525.1 Ignavibacteriales bacterium CG12_big_fil_rev_8_21_14_0_65_30_8
CAAATACATAACATTGAAATTGCTGTTGATAAAATTGTTATTACTGAAAAATCAAGAAAGAGATTAACTGACTCAATTACTGTAGCTTTAAATTATGGTAATGGTATTTTAATTGTAAATGATGGAAAAGAAGACTTTGTATTTAGCAAACATCTTGCTTGTTTGGATTGTGGTATCAGTTATGGCGATCTTGCACCAAACTCATTTTCATTTAACTCACCCTACGGATCTTGTAAACATTGTGAAGGATTGGGGGAGATAAAAGATCTTAATCTGAATTTAATAATTCCGGATTGGAATAAAACAATAAATGAAGGCGGCATTAATGCAATTGGTAAACCAAGACCAATTTGGATATTCAATCAAATAGAAGCTGTTGCAGATAAATTTGGCTTCACTTTAGACACAAAACTTTCTGAATTAACGGAAGATCAAAAAGAGATTTTACTGAACGGAACAAAAGAAAAAATCTCATTTTCTTATTCTTACGGAAAAGGCAAACCCGTTACTTACTTCCATAAATTTTCCGGTATTTATAAATATTTAAAAAATTATTATGAGACCACTTCTTCAAACAACATAAGAGAATGGGTGGAATCTTTTATGACAACTAATGTTTGTCCTGAATGTAATGGAGGAAGGTTAAATAAAGAATCATTAGCAGTAAAATTCCAAGATAAAAATATAAGCGAAGTAACTTCTTTATCAATTCAAAAAACAAATAAATTTTTTAAGAATATTAAATTATCCGGCAACAAGGGAATTATTTCTAAACCTATTATTGCAGAAATTAAAACAAGGTTAGAATTTCTACTTAATGTTGGCCTGGATTATTTAACTTTGAATCGGTCAGCAAGAACACTTTCAGGCGGTGAATCACAAAGAATAAGACTTGCAACACAAATTGGAACTCAACTTGCTGGTGTTCTTTATGTTTTAGATGAACCCAGTATAGGTTTACATCAAAACGATAATTTAAAATTGATAAAATCTCTAAAAAATTTGAGAGATTTAGGGAACACAGTAATAGTTGTAGAACACGATAGAGAAACAATTGAAAATTCTGATTTTATGATTGATCTGGGACCGGGTGCAGGTGAACATGGAGGAAAAATTTGTGCAGTTGGGTTGACTGATGCTTTAATAAAAAAGCAAAATGGATTTAATTCATTAACATTAGATTATCTAAATAGAAAATCCAATATTGAACTTCCTAAAGAAAGAAGAAAAGGTAATGGACAGTTTATAAAGCTGCTTGGCACTGAAGGTAATAACTTAAAAAATATTGACTTAAAGATACCGCTAAATACTTTTACAGTTATTACGGGAGTCAGTGGTTCCGGTAAATCCACTTTGATAAATGAAACTCTTGTAAAAATATTGATGAACAGAATTTATAAATCAAAAGTAGTACCGCTGCCTTATGCAAAGATTGAAGGGATAGAAAATATAGATAAAATAATTGAAATTGATCAGTCACCAATCGGCCGTACTCCCCGCTCAAATCCGGCAACATATACAGGAGTTTTTACATTTATAAGAGATCTCTATGCACAAATGCCTGAATCAAAAATTAGAGGATATACGCCGGGAAGATTCAGCTTTAACGTAACCGGGGGAAGATGTGAAGATTGCAGCGGTGACGGTCTTAAAAAAATTGAAATGAATTTTCTACCCAATGTTTATGTGGAATGCGATAATTGTCACGGCAAAAGATATAATCCCGAAACTTTAGATGTTCTATTCAAAACAAAATCTATAGCTAATGTACTTGATATGCAAGTAGACACAGCACTGGACTTTTTTAGCGAGTTGCCTAGAATTAAAAGAAAACTTCAAGCTATACATGATGTTGGGTTAGGGTACATAAGACTAGGACAGCAAGCTACAACGCTTTCCGGCGGGGAAGCACAAAGAGTTAAGCTGGCAACAGAATTAAGTAAGGTAAGCACTGGGAAAACACTATACATTCTAGATGAACCAACAACCGGGCTTCATTTTGAAGATGTGAGAATATTACTAAAAGTACTCAATAAATTAGTGGAATTAGGAAACACGGTTATAGTTATTGAACACAATATGGATGTAATTAAAATGGCAGATTGGATAATTGATCTAGGTCCGGGTGGAGGTGAACATGGCGGAGAAATTGTTGCAGAAGGTACACCTGAAAGGATTGTTGAAAATTCAAATAGCTTAACAGGGAAATATTTAGCCTCTGAATTAACCTAAAATTATCTGGAAACTAAAACTTGACAAATTAGTTTCCTTATATTATCTTGGAAACTAAAAATAAGAAAATAAGTTTCCAAATAAATTGAAAACTGAAAAAGAAAAAATTATAATCTCATCTATTGGTCTTTTTGTAAAGAATGGATTTTCCAAAACATCAATGGATGATATTGCTCAATCACTAAAAATGAGCAAAAAAACTCTCTACAAACATTTTACATCAAAGAATGTCTTATTAAAACAATCAGTATTGTATTTTATGGATTTTAATAATAATAAAATGCAAGAGATAATCTCTTCGAATGATAATGCAATTGTTAAAGCATATAATATATTCCATTTTATTGGAAGTGTATTGCTAAATCTTTCTGAGAATTTTTTGATTGATATTAAAACTCTTGAGCCAGATCTTTGGAAATTAATTGATAAAATTAGAACAAAATATATAAATCAAAATCTTACAAAGATTATTGACCAAGGAAAAGAAGAAGGTTATTTTATTAAAGAACCCACTTTCTTGATCATCAACACTTTTATTTCAGTAATAAGAGGTAATGTAAATCCAAATGTTGTTTTGCAAAAAAAAATCTCAATTGAAGAATCATTTAAAGGGAGTATAAAGATATTAATGCAAGGAATTTTAACATCAAAAGGTAAAAAAGTATTTAAAAGTTTAAATATCG
>PFGS01000045.1:0-165 GCA_002783525.1 Ignavibacteriales bacterium CG12_big_fil_rev_8_21_14_0_65_30_8
AATCTCCGCCTTTAATTGTATCATAAAATAATCTGTAAACAGAATCGGCATCATTCTGATAATTTTTAGCAGCGTTAATTCCACCCTGTGCAGCAATAGAATGCGCTCTGCGTGCAGAATCGTGAAATGTGAATGCTTTTACTTTATAACCTAATTCACCTAAAG
>PFGS01000045.1:194-9874 GCA_002783525.1 Ignavibacteriales bacterium CG12_big_fil_rev_8_21_14_0_65_30_8
AAATGTGAATGCTTTTACTTTATAACCTAATTCACCTAAAGTTGCAGCAGCTGAAGCACCTGCCAGTCCTGTGCCTACAACTATAATATCAAATTTTCTTTTGTTAGCTGGATTAACCACCTTCATATTGAATTTGTGATTGGTCCACTTTTCTGAAAGTTTTCCTTCCGGTATTTTTGAGTTTAACTTTATCATCCCTGACCTCCTAAAGAAATAAGATAAAAGTAGATTGGGATTGATGCAAAACCTATAGCAAATATTATAGCTATTAATGTTCCAATCTTTTTAACTAACGGAGTATATTTTTTATGACTCCAACCGAACGATTGAAATGAACTTTGGAATGCATGATTGATATGAAAACCAATAAATATCATAATTACAAAATAGAATAATGACCAAAATGGATTTGAAAATAAATTCTTAACTACTTCAAAATAATCTTCACTTCCATTCATGCCAAAATTATACTTTGACCAAAGTGTGTATAAATGAATTACAAGAAATACAAAAATAAGACTGCCTGTAATGAACATTGTTCTTGAATAAAGGGTACTGTTTTCCTTACTTCCATTAACGGCATATTTATCTGGATTAGCTTTTTTATTTTCAATCCATAATTTTATTCCATGATAAATGTGGTAAATAAAAATCAATGCTAAAATTACTTCAAAAACTCTTATCAGTGGTTTAATGGAATCCAATCTCATTACATTTTCATTAAAGAATTCAGGACCACCGAATAACATTAAATTATTTATTAAATGTGCTATTAAAAATAATATCAGTAAAATACCTGTAATTGCCATTACAAATTTTTTGCCGATAGATGAACCAAAGAACTGGTTTAACCGACTCATTAAATGACTCCTTTAAAATCAGTATAATAAATAGTATTAAGCTGAAATGGATAAAAATGTTGTGGATATTCTTTTTTAGAAGATAAATTGATCGTATACAATAGATTCTGCAATTTTTAAGACCTAATCAAATTAATAAGAATAATCTTTCAACAAAAATTATCGATTATTAAATCTAAAATCAATTTATGTTAAAATTGATATTTATTGCTTAAGTTTATTAATAAAAGTTTCTGAGTACCCCCAATTTATCCGGGCATATTATTCTTTTATTTGATATGTAAGGTTCTATTTAATATTCTATAAAACAGAAATAGTATTAAAACAAAAGCAAGTAATTTGAGTATGAATGGTTTTAAAGAATCACTTACAGAATGAGAAGTAGAATCTATTCTAATAAAATTTAATATAGATATAATTACAAATAAGATACTTAATATCCATTTGTGCAATTTTGATTTATTCATTTTATACTTCCATTTACTTAATTATAAATAAAAATAAAATGGATTGAATTTATTATCAAGGAGTATTTTGATTTCTAAAAATTATAATTTATCTTCACTTTAGTTCTTTAACAAATTATGGTGCCCCGATAAATATTCGGGGAGAATAGGGAAACCGGTGACCAACTAATTATTTATTGGAATTCCGGTGCTGTCGCGCAACTGTAAGAAATTATTTTGCTTAACATTTGCCACTGATTTTTTCTAAAAATTGGGAAGGCGTTAAACATTTATTTCGAGCCAGGAGACCTGCCATAATATTTTTTAATAATCAACCTTCGCGGGCGAGGTTCGGTTAATGCGAGAATTTTTTCTCTCATTTCAATTTTCTCCCCACGAAGTTACAACCTTTTAATCTTTATAGGAGTAACTTCAATGAAATTAACAACTATTGTTTTTCTGGTTTTCTGGTGTGTTGGACTAATGTCTGCACAGGATAATTCTAACGCAGATTCTGTTAAAACATATCTGCTCAAGGAAATTGTAGTTTCAGCTACAAAAACAAGTGCACCAAAATTTACAATTGCAAGTTCCGTTTCTGTTATCGATTCTGCAGAAATTGCAAATTCCAACAAAACAACTGCCATGGAATTGCTACAAAATCAATACGGTATTTCTTTTACTTCACAAGGCGGGCGCGGAAATTTATCTCAAATTTATATCAGAGGTGGAGAACCAAGACACACCTTAGTACAATTGGACGGTATTGAAATGAATATGCCTAATGATCCTAATAATGTTTTCGATTTTACAGATCTATCAACTGATAATATTGAAAGAATAGAAATTTTAAGAGGACCACAGAGCACACTCTACGGAGCAGATGCACTTTCAGGTGTAATTAATATTATCTCAAAAAAAGGAAACGGAAAACCTAACTTTTCATTTTTAACTGAAGGCGGAACATATAATTCATACAAAGGAATGATGAACATTTCAGGGAGTAAAGAAATTTTTAATTTTTCTATTTCTCTCAGCAGAGAAAAAACAGATGGATTTTCTTCGGCAAATTTAAAATTCGGCAATACTGAAAAAGATGGTTCTTCAAGATATAATATTAATTCAAGGATAGGTCTATCACTTACTAAAAATTTCAGCTTAAATTTATATGCTCTTTTTACAAAAGCAGAAACAAACTTTGATCAGTTTGGCGGAAAATTTGGTGATGACCCGACATACATTTACAATCTTGAACAAGGTGCTTATAAATTGGAAGGAAATTTATCTTTACTTGATGGATTGTGGTCACAAAAATTTGGGATCTCATTTATAAAAAATTTAAGGAAATATAAATTTGATCCTTCTACTTTTAATACTGCTACTTCCAGAAGTTTTTATGACGGAAGAAAAACAAAAATTGAATGGCAGAATAATTTTAAAATAACTAATAATTTAATAACACTTGGAATGGAGACAGAACAAGAAACGGCAAATTCAGACTATTTGTGGTACAATAATAGTTTTTCTTTCAAAAGTATTCTGCCTGAAAGTAAAATGAGAACAACAGGAATTTATGTACAAGATCAGATAAATGTTGAAAATAAATTATATACCTCTGTTGGAATTAGATACGACAATCATCAAAAATTTGGATCTATTGTTACATATAGAATTGCAACGGCATATATATTTTGGAAATCATCAACTAAAATTAAATTTACTTATGGAACAGGATTCAAAGCTCCCTCATTATTTAATCTGTTTGATCCTGCTTTTGGAAATCAAGACTTAAATCCCGAAAAAAGTAAAGGCTGGGATGCAGGGATTGAACAATATTTGTTCAATTCAAATTTATTTTTAGGTTTAACTTATTTTTCTAACTCATTTGAAAATTTATTTGGGACAGATAACAATTTTAGAACTATTAACATAGGCAAAGCAGAAACTAAAGGTATTGAATTTTACGCAACTTATAAACCAAACAAAAAAATTAGATTTAATTTTAATTACACTTATACAAACAGCAAAAATAAAGATGTAAATTCAACCGAATACAATTTGGAATTATTAAGAAGACCGCAGAATAAAGCTACAATATCATTTGATTATAAATTAAATTCCATTTTTAATATTTATTCAGACATAAGTTATTTTGACATAAGAATAGATAAAAATTTCTCTACTTATCCTATTCAAAGAGTTACGTTAGAATCTTATATATTATCTAATTTATCAGTTAATGCTAAAATATTTAAGAATTTTACAATATTTGGAAAATTGAATAATCTATTTAATACTGATTACGAAGAGGTCTATGGCTATGGTACAGCCAAACGTTCAGGCTATTTTGGCTTAAAAATTAACTTATAAAAATTAATTATTATTTTGAAAGCAATTACAATTTTTTTTATATTATCTTTACACAATTGAACTAAAAGGAGTTAAAATGTTAGAAAAGATTTTTAACAAAAGAAACTTGGTATTATTAACAATAATAGTTGCAGCAGCTTTTACACGACTTATTCCACACTATCCAAATTTTACAGCAATTGGAGCTGTGGCACTTTTTGGAGGAGCTTATTTTGATAAAAAATATCTCTCATTTGCAGTACCATTTATTGCTTTATTTATAACTGATTTAATTTTAGGACTACATGCAACTATGTGGGCAGTATATTTAAGTTTTGCTCTAATAGTAATGATTGGATTTAACTTGAGAGGACAACTCAAGATAGCTAAATTAGGATTGTCGGCAGTTTCTGCTTCATTATCGTTTTTTATTATAACCAATTTTGCAGCCTGGCTTTCATCTCCCTTTTATCCTCAAACATTTGCAGGATTAATTGAATCATATGTAGCGGCTATACCTTTCTTCCAATATAATTTATTGGGCGATTTGTTTTATGTCGGTGTAATTTTTGGAATTTATGAATTTGCAAAATTTAAGTATCCATCTTTAATTGAAGCATAATTTCTATTTAATTTTTTAAAGGCTGCATTCGCAGCCTTTTTTATATGTTAAAAAACCTACCCATATTAATCGACTTTGATGGTGTATTAAACCTTGATGGAAAACCACCAATAGATGCTGAGTACTTTTTAGAGTACATAATTAAAAATAAAATCCCATCTTATATAATTAGTAATTCTACTTTAAAAACCGGAAAAGATGTACAAACATATTTAAAAGATTTTGCACTTCCCTGCTCAATCCCTTGTATGACTACAGTTGATGCAACTGTTCAATATCTGAATAAAAATAAATTAAAGGCTTCTGTTTATTGTGATGAAAAAATCAAAAGATATTTTAATAAATTTATCTCCGATAATAACCCGGATGCAGTTGTAATTGGTGATATTGGTAATAAATGGAGCTATAAAATTTTAAACGAAATTTTTATAAAGGTTTTAAATGATGCAGATATAATTGCAATGCAGATGAACAATTATTGGGTCAAAAATAATGAATATTTATTGGATGCAGGCTCTTTTATAACTGCAATTGAATATGCAACTTCTAAAAAAGCAAAACTCATTGGAAAACCTTCATCTGTATATTTTAATACAGCACTAAATAACTTGGATTGGAATTTAAAAAAAGGCTTTATAATGATTGGTGATGATATAAACAGTGATATAGTTGGTGCACAAGAATTAGGGGGAAAGGGAATTTTGATTTATACCGGGAGGACAACAAAAGAACAAAGTAAAAAATCAGCAATAAAGCCTTATAAAGAAGTTGAAAACTTATCTGAAATAGTAGATTTTTTATCTCTTACTTTTTAATCCATTTTTTTTATTTCTTTTCCACCTTTTATACGCAAGATTAATTATCTTTTTTAAAGCTTCAGCATATGAATAACCAGCTGCTTCCATAGATCTCATAAATCCGGCTCCTTCTGTCAAATCAGGATTTGGATTAACCTCAAGAATATAAAGTTTATTATTTTCAGAAAGTCTCATGTCTACTCTTGCATAATCTCTACACTGCATTTTTTTAAATGCTTTTAAAGCCATACTTTTAGCTTTCTTTTCAATCCCTCTTGGTAAAATGGCCGGACATATTGGTATAGTTTTATGATAAGCTTCATTATCCGGCTCCCATTTCGCTTCATAACTTACAATATTGTGAAGATGATCCGGCATTTCACTAAAATCAATTTCACTAATCGGCAGTACTCTTGGTTTCTCATCACCCAAAACAGCTATATTTAATTCTCTTCCTTCAATAAATTCTTCAATCAAAACCGGTTGTTCAAAATAAGTGATTACATAATTTATTCTATTTACCAGTTCTTCATCATTTGTAACAATAGACTCATTTCTAATTCCGGCACTTGCATCTTCTAAAGCAGGTTTAACAATTACGGGATAATTTAATTTATGATCTATCTTTTCAATTAATTTTTCCTGAATTATAAATTGAGGAGTACTTAAACCAGATGATCTCAATAATCTTTTAGTTAATATCTTACTTTGACAATTAGCCAAAGCCATTTGTGGTGCGCCTGTGTATGCAATTCCTATCAAATCCAACAGACCAACAATATTCATTTCCAATGTAGGAGCATCATTAAAAATCTCTATAAAGTTAAATATTACATCCGGTTCATTTTCTTTAAGATTATTCATAAGTGCAAAAATGTCATCTTTGATATTAAACGCATAAGCACTTAATCCCAATCTTCTTAGCCTGCGCGCAATTATGTCATATTCTTCCATAGGTGTTAGATCTTCTATTTCAAAATATGGCACAAAATTGGTCGGCTCTGATGATGATTCATCACGCTTTACATATAATTCGGGTTCAGCCTCATTATAAAGGATGGCTACTTTTAATTTTTTATTCATATTGATATTAAATTTATGAAAATTTTAAGTAAAAAATTATTTTGAATTTATAATTTTTGTATGTTTGTCTTAATTTTAATACTAAAATATTTTATATATGAGTTTCTATCCACAGCCATTTAAATACCAATGCGGACCATTCGCACTTAAATATGCTTTAGTAATGAGGGGTAAATTTGTAAGTGAAAGACAAATAGCCAAGATTGCCGGAAGTACCTGGTGGTACGGAACAGACGAGATTGGTCTTGCTAAAGCCGCTAAGAAATACAATTGTAATTTAAAATATTTCCGTCGTGAAACAAAAAAAGATGCAGAAAACATTTTAAAGAAACAATTAAAGAAAGGATATCCCTGTATATTAAGTGTGGACGATTGGGGACATTGGATATGTGTAGTAAACTATCAAAACAATAAATTTATAATTATTGATAGTGAATATGATAATGTAATTGTAATTAGTTCCGTCTCAACTTTATTGAAAAGATGGAAATACTATGACGAAGATACTGAAGATATTAGCTATGATGGTTATGCATTGATATCAAATTCTAAAACTTATACTAAAGCAAAATTTAATCTTGCAAAAGCTAAATTTTTGATGAGGAAATCAAATAAACAATTAGCAAATAATTGGGATACTTATTTCAATGATCTAATTACGATCTGCAAGCCAAGGGTACCGCAGGCATATAATATAACTTCATTTAAAAATTTTTTAAGAATAAACGGAAAATTAATTGTTGAGCAGGTAGCAAATTGGCATGGCTCCCCTACTTATCCGGAATTATATAAAATTTTAAAACAATTGACATTTGTTGCAGAAATTTATGATTTAGTAATTCACAATGAGGATGAAAAAAAAGCAATAATTGATATTACTTCAATACTAATGATGTATTCTTGCGGTAAATATAAAATGTCAAAAATCTATCAGTAAAATATTATGAATAAAAGAAATCCAATAATACTCAACAAAAAAACTACTGCTCTTTTAATTATTGATATTCAAGAAAAAATTCTTGGTGTTATGCAACATCCAAAGCGAGTTGTAAAAAATACAATTAAACTGATAGAAGGCTTTAAAATATTAGACCTCCCAATTTTCTATACCGAGCAGTATCCAAAAGGATTAGGAGAAACAGAAAAAAGCATAAAAGAAGCTTTATCTGATTTAGAAGCTGTTCAAAAGTTAAGTTTTAGTTGTTCAGGTGCAGGTGACCTGTTCAAACAAATGAAAGATAAAGGAATTACACAAATTGTCGTTGCCGGAATTGAAAGTCACGTTTGCGTTCAACAAACTGTTTTGGATTTATTAGCTGATAAATTTCAAGTTAATTTAGCCGTTGATGCTGTTTCATCAAGAAATAAAATTGATTATAAAACTGCAATTAGAAGGATGAACAAACACGGAGCTGAAGTTACAACAACTGAAGCTATTCTTTTTGAATTATTGGAAGTATGTGGAACTAACGAATTCAAGAAAATATCAAAAATTATAAAGTAAAGTATTGATTTAATCAACTCCATAGTATAAATTGATTTGAACAAAAAACTAACTACTGATTTTATTAGTAGTTAGAATTAATTAATATTTACAAAGGAGTAATTACATGAAACAATTAACAACAACTGTTGCAAGAGTTATTTTTGCAATTCCTTTTCTTGTTTTTGGTATAATGCACTTTATGAAGGCTGGTGATATGGCTGGTTATGTACCTTCATTTATTCCAGGGGGAGTTTTTTGGATTTATCTAACAGGTCTTGCTTTAATTGCTGCCTCAGTAAGTATCTTAATCCAGAAAAAAGCAAAATTAGCTTGTTTACTATTAGCTATTATGTTAATGATATTTGTGTTAACTATTCATTTGCCAGGTGTTTTTAATGAAGCTACCAGACAAATGTCAATGTCTTCTATGTTAAAAGATCTTGCATTATGTGGAGCTGCATTGTTTTTTTCTGGTTCATTTGCTGACTAATAATTTTTTTTAAAAGAGAAGGAGAGATCCTTCTCTTAACTTTTCCTTTCTTAAATTTACAATATGTATTACCTAATTTTTTTTCGAAGAGTCTTTTTAATTTCGCTAATAATATTTTCAACATTATTTAGCCAAATAAAAATTAAAGCAGTAGGTGATATTATGCTTGGTTCAGTTACACCAAAAACAATACTGCCTGCTGATAGCGGAAAAATATTTGCAAAAAGTATTTCAAGTTATTTAACAGATGCCGATATAATATTCGGAAATTTAGAAGGAACATTTATATTAAATCATTTTAAACCCAAAAAATGTTCTGAACCAGCAAGAACTATGGGAAGATGTTATGAATTTGGAATGCCTGAATATCTTGCACCGGTATTAAAAAAATTAAATTTTAATGTTTTAAATTTAGATAACAATCATTCAAATGATTATGGCTTTAGAGGATATAATTTTACCAGGCAATTGTTAAATGAATTGGATATAAATTATGCAGGTAAAAAAGAACCGTTAAATTTAAAAGTAAAAGAAAAAAAAGTAATAATAGTTCCTTTTGGGTTTTCTGAAATATCCTATAATATATCTGATTTAGTTACAGCAGAAAAAATTATTACTGACTTAAAAACTAAGGACAACATAATCATTGTTTCTTTTCATGGTGGAGCAGAAGGTAGAAAAGCACTACATGTAAAAAACGAGACTGAAAAAATGTACGGAGAAAACCGCGGTAACTTAATAAAGTTTGCTCACACTGTTATAGATGCCGGAGCTGATCTGGTGATTGGACATGGACCTCATGTTCTTAGAGCTTTAGAACTCTATAAGAACCGGCTGATTGCTTATTCACTTGGAAATTTTTTAACTTTTGGAAATATGAATATTAATGGTGTTAGCGGAATTGCTGGAATTCTAAATGTTACAATTGATGACAGTAATGGTGAATTTATTTCTGGAAAATTTTTACCAACAAAACAAATTGATCACGGATATCCTATTTTTGATAAATCGGATGAAGGAATAAAGTTAATAAATAAATTAACACAATTTGATTTTCCTAAAACAAATTTAATAATTAAAGACAACGGCGAAATAATAAAAAAACCGCCTAAAGGCGGTTTATAAAAATCTTCTCTTTTAGTTATTAGAAATTAAAATCCAAAATTTAATCCGGCACTTAAAGTTTTTATGTTTGCAATTTTATAATCAATATTTAGATTTAGAATTGCTAGCTTAAATGAGGCACCAACGGTAAAACCAACTGTATTTTTCCCCTCTAGTTCAAAATTAATATTTGATTTAGATCTTACAACTGTACCACCAACTACTTCATCAAATTCATAATCATAATTAATTGTAGTTGTGGAAGATTCCGTTGTAACGCCCATATAAGGTGTAAAAGCAATTATTGAACCTAATTGTTTTCCAATGTAAACACCAAACTGAGAAGCCTTTGTCTCAAATATAGTTCCCACAGTTAATTTTTGATAGAATCCACCAAAAGCTAGATCAAATGGCATTTCACCATCAAACCAAACTGCTGGATT
>PFGS01000134.1:0-4982 GCA_002783525.1 Ignavibacteriales bacterium CG12_big_fil_rev_8_21_14_0_65_30_8
AATTTTCAATGAACCATTGGCTTGCAACAAAACAAGTGTTTATGGTTGTGTTAATTATTACAACCTTTGTTTTTTTAATCCCCGGTGCAAAAAAATTATCTGCTGAACTTACTTTGGTGCTAAATGATAATAATAATGAGAATAATATTAATTCTAAAGTGGATAAAATTGGTAAAATTTTAAGTGTGATAAATGTACTTGTTTTAATTAATCTTTTGCTGGCTGTAACACATAAGTATATTTAATTACAAAGCGTTGCAGAAAAATAATTTAATATTATATACCTGTCAAATCTGGCTTTTCATAGTATTAAATATATTGACAAAATTTTGTGTAATGCCTATATTTCTTGACTAATTTTTTTATAATTCGAGTAAAAAGTGGTTACCCAGGAAGGATATAAAATTTTTTCAGGACAGGCAAGTTTAAACCTTGCAGAAAAGATTTCAAAAAAATTGAAACGCCCGTTAGGTAATCTTGAAATTAAAAAATTTAGTGACGGCGAAATTTGGGTAAAGTATGGTGAGAATATACGCGGAAGTGATATATTTATAATACAATCAACACCGCCTCCCGCTGAAAATTTAATGGAGTTATTAATATTAATAGATGCTGCTAAAAGAGCATCTGCAAAAAGAATAACTGCCGTTATACCTTATTTCGGATATGCAAGACAGGACAGAAAAGATCAACCCCGTGTTGCAATTACGGCCAAGTTAATTGCCAATTTAATTACAGTTGCGGGAGCTGACAGAGTGATGACAATGGATCTTCATGCTGCACAGCTTCAAGGTTTTTTTGATATTCCTTTTGACCATCTTTATGGCTCTACCGTATTTAGCGGATTGGTAAAAAATAAAGGAAAAAATACTGTTGTGGTTTCTCCAGATGTAGGCGGAATTAAAATGGCAAGATCTTATGCAAAAAGAATACACGCTGATCTGGTCGTAATTGATAAGAGAAGACCAAACCAAAATCTTGCGGAAGTAGTAAATATCATTGGTGATGTTAAAGATAAAGATGTTCTTATAGTTGATGATTTAATTGATACAGCCGGCACCTTTGTTGGTGCCATAAAAGCATTAAAAAAGAAAGGTGCAAAAGATATTTACGGAGCTATTACTCATCCGCTTTTATCTGGACCTGCAATAGAAAGAATAAAAAGATCACAACTTAAAAAATTGTATGTAACAGATTCAATTCCATTAAATGTTGATGTTGCTGACGGTAAAATATCCGTTGTAACAGCATCTGATTTGTTTGCAAAAGCAATACAGAGAACATTTAATAATGAATCAATTAGTTCACTATTTGAAAACGATAAAGGATAAAAAAGTTTCGGAGAAACAATGGAAAATGTAATATTAGAAGCAAATGTAAGAGAAAAAACAACCAAAGCATCAAGAAATAAAGTAAGAAATGCCGGAAGAGTAACTGGTGTTTTTTATTCAAGACACGCTCAAACCGTAGCTTTAGATGTTGATGAAAAAGCAATAAACCCCTTAGTTTTTACATCAAAAACACATTTAATATCATTACAGGTTAAAGGCAAAGAAGAACACGAATGTATTATTAAAAATGTTCAATTTGATCCTATCACTGATAAAGTTATTCATTTTGATTTATTAGGATTAACTAAAGGTGAAAAAATAGAACTTGATATACCTATATCTTTTGTTGGAAGTTCAATCGGCGTAAAAGAAGGCGGAGTATTACAAATAGGTCTGCATAAACTAACAGTTGAATGTTTGCCTAAAAATGTACCTGAATCGATAGATATTAATATTGAAAATATTAATATTGGTGATTCAGTGCATGTTAGAGACCTTAATTATGAGAATTTAACAATTCTAAACCCAGGCAATACGAGTATTGTTTCTGTTACTCATCCAAAAGTTGAGGTAGAACCTGTTGCTGATGAACTAGCAGAAGTAATGACAGAACCTGAATTAATTGGTAAATCTGATAAGGATTCTGAAGAGGAAGAAGAAGTAAAAGACAAAAAAGACAAAAAATAAAGTGCGAATAATTTTAGGAATTGGTAATCCTGAGCAAAGGTATAAAAATAACAGACACAATATAGGATTTATGTTACTAGATTATTTCGCAGATAAACATTCTTTAAAATTTAAAGCATCTAAACAAGAGTATTATTTTTGTAAAGGTAATATTAGTGGGGAAAAATATACTCTTGTAAAACCTACCACCTATGTTAACAATTCAGGTATAGCAGCAAAACAATTATTAGATAAATTAAAAACTCCAGTTAATGAGTTGTTAGTTATTTGTGACGATATAAATTTAGATATACCAGTCTTTAGAATAAGGGTATCTGGCGGTGATGGCGGGCACAATGGGCTTAGCTCAATAATTTACCATTTGAATGATAACAATTTTGCAAGGCTAAGACTTGGCATAGGTAATGATTTTGAAAATGGTAGTATGGCAGAATATGTCTTAAGTGATTTTAAGAAAGATGAAACAGAAAAATTAAAATATACATTTGAAAAAAGTATAATTTTATTGGAAGAATTTATAGTTGGTGGTTATAAGCAAATGTTAAATGTTAACAGCAGAATTAATAAAAATTTAATTAATTAAGATTAAGGGAGAATATAAAAATCCTATGGAATCAATTATTTACATAATACCGTTGTTTGGAGTAATTGCTCTTATATATACTTTTTGGAAAGCATCTTGGGTTTCTAAACAGGAAGTAGGTACAGAAAAAATGCATAAGATATCAGAGCATATAGCAGAAGGAGCTATGTCTTTTCTTAAAGCAGAATATAAGGTTTTATCAATTTTTGTTGTTTGTGTTGCTATTCTTTTAGCAGTTTCAGCAAACCCTGTTGAATCATCTCCAATTATCGGAGTATCATTTTTAGTTGGTGCTTTATGTTCTGCACTTGCCGGATTTATAGGAATGAAGGCAGCAACAAAAGCGAATGTCAGAACAACAAATAAAGCAAGAACCAGTTTGGGTAAAGCTCTTGAAATTGCTTTTGCCGGTGGTTCTGTAATGGGAATGGGAGTTGTTGGTTTAGGTGTACTTGGACTTGGAGCATTATTTTTAATATATAGCAATGTTTTCGGAGTAAATAGTTTAAGCGATTTAAATAGAGTAATCACAATTATAACCGGTTTTTCTTTTGGTGCTTCATCAATTGCTCTTTTTGCCAGAGTGGGTGGAGGTATTTATACAAAAGCTGCTGATGTTGGAGCTGATCTTGTAGGAAAAGTTGAAGCAGGAATACCTGAAGATCATCCATTGAATCCGGCTACTATAGCTGATAATGTTGGTGATAATGTTGGTGATGTTGCTGGTATGGGCGCAGATCTTTTTGAATCTTATGTTGGTTCAATAATAGGAACTATGGTTTTAGGAGCTGCCTTTTTTGGTTACCCGGAATTTGCAAATAAATTTAACGGTCTTAGTGCGGTATTACTACCATTAGTTATTGCCGGTGTTGGAATTATTTTATCAATAGTAGGTACATTCTTTGTGCGAGTTAAAGAAGGAGGAGATCCTCAAAGAGCTTTAAATATGGGTGAATTTGGTTCATCTGGTATTATGATAATCGCTCTTTATTTTATTATTAAATGGATGATGCCTGAAACTTGGACACACGAAGACCCATTATATGGTATTACATATACAATAACTTCAACTGGAATATTTTTGGCAACAGTTATAGGATTAGTTGCTGGAGTATTGATAGGTATTTTAACAGAATATTATACTGGTCAAGGAAAGAAACCTGTAAATGATATAGTAAGACAATCGTTGACTGGTAGTGCTACAAATATTATTGCAGGGCTTGGTAACGGATTAAGTTCTACTGCAATGCCATTAATAATTTTAGCAATTTCAATAATTGGTGCATTTCATTTCGGTGGATTATATGGTATTGCCATTGCAGCAGTTGGTATGCTTTCAAATACAGGTATTCAATTAGCCGTTGATGCTTATGGTCCTATCTCTGATAATGCAGGTGGAATTGCTGAAATGTCAGAGCTACCAAAAGAAGTTCGTCAAAGAACAGATAAATTAGATGCAGTCGGAAATACAACTGCAGCAATAGGTAAAGGTTTTGCAATTGGATCTGCAGCACTTACAGCACTTGCTTTATTTGGAGCATTTATGACAGCAGCAAATATTAGCACAATTGATATTTCAAAAGCAGTAGTTATGGCTGGGCTGTTTTTAGGTGGAATGCTTCCATTTTTATTTTCTTCAATGGCAATGAAAGCTGTTGGTAAAGCAGCAATGGCAATGATTGAAGAAGTAAGAAGACAATTTAAAGATATACCTGAACTAACCAATGCTTTAAAAGTAATGAAAAAAAATGACGGTAAAGAACAAAAGACATGGTCTGATGAAGATAAAAAAATATTTGAAGATGCAGATGGCAAAGCTGAGTATGGTAAATGTGTAGAAATTTCTACAAAAGCCGCCATCAGACAAATGCTTATTCCTGGACTTTTAGCTGTTGTTGCTCCTGTAATTATTGGATTTTTTGGTGGACCTGAAATGCTGGGGGGATTATTAGCAGGTGTAACAGTAACCGGTGTTTTGATGGCTATATTCCAATCAAATGCAGGTGGCGCTTGGGATAACGCTAAAAAAACAATTGAAGAAGGTGTTGAAATTAATGGTGTAAAATATGGAAAAGGATCAGAACCACACAAAGCAGCAGTGGTTGGCGATACAGTTGGTGATCCGTTCAAAGATACATCCGGTCCATCATTAAATATTTTGATAAAATTAATGGCTGTAGTTTCTCTTGTAATTGCGCCTTTAATTAAATAAATTTGTCCCTATTTTAAATAATAATTATTAACCCTGCTCGCACATAAAATAGTGTGGGCCTAATGACCAAAGGGAGGTTACTTTATTAATGAGTAAAAATACTTATGAAAGTGCTGTTCTTATAAATGCAGCTCTTGATGATGAACAAATTCAAGCTCAAGTTTCCCGA
>PFGS01000134.1:5004-9760 GCA_002783525.1 Ignavibacteriales bacterium CG12_big_fil_rev_8_21_14_0_65_30_8
ACGCAGGTGAAATTAAAGAGGTTGAAGACTGGGGAAGAAAAAGACTTGCCTACCCCATAAACAAAAGTAAGCTTGGGTATTATGTTTTTTACAAATACGAAGCAGAAAATACCACAGTATCCAAATTAGAAAGAATGTTCAATTTAGACGAACAAATTCTACGTTATCTTACAATAAAATTAGATGATGTTGCCTTGGAATATTTAGAAAAAAAACAGAAAGATGCAGCTCTCAAGCTTGAAGAAGAAGAAATAACTGAAGCCTCGGATGATGAACAGGATGATGAATCAGATGATGAGGAAAAAGAATAATCTTAAAGGATGGAGGAAAAATATGGCTGATTTGAAAATGCCTGAAATAAATTATGTAATTGTAGCTGGAAATTTAACAAAAGATCCTATTTACAGACAAACTACTAACAATACACCCGTAGTTAATTTTTCAATTGCATCCAACAGAAAATATAAAGACAGCTCAAATCAATGGCAGGAAGATGTTTGTTATATTGGTGTTGTTGCATGGAATAAATTAGCTGAAAGTTGCAGAGATAAACTTAAAAAAGGTTTTGCTGTTTTAGTTGATGGAGAATTACAAAGTCGTAATTGGAAATCTGATGACGGACATAACAGAAGTATTGTTGAAATTAAAGCAAGAAGAATTCAGTTTTTAAATAGAAAAACAAAATCTGATACAGCAGAAGAAAATGAAGAATATGATGAAGTTGAAGCTTCTGTTGAAGAAACAGAGACAAAAGAATTAGAAAAAGATTTTTCTGGTGAATCATTTGATAAATTCTTATCAAGTGATGAATCAGACTTATTAAAGTAAAAAGGAAAATTTATGAAAAATGAAATAAGAACAAAAAAGGTTTGCAGATTTACAAAAAACAATATAAAATATATTGATTATAAAGATGTAAAGCTTTTACAGAGATACACAAACGAACAAGGGAAAATAATTCCTAAAAGAATTACAGGTACAAAAGCCAAATATCAAAGACAATTAACATTAGCAATTAAACGTGCACGCCATATGGCTTTATTACCATATGTATCTGATTCAGTAAGATAGTGCTAAGAAGGAGATAATATGAAAGTAATACTTAGAAAAGATTTTGGGGCTTTGGGTAAAGTTGGGGATATTATAAATGTTAAAGACGGTTATGCTCGCAATTACCTAATACCCAACAAATTTGCATATACTGCATCAAAAGGTAATGTTAGTGCTTTAGAAGAAGAAAGAAAATCATTGGAAGCTAAAGCTAGTCAAGAAGTTGCAGCTGCCGAAGCTCTGGCAGTTGAATTGGAAAAAGTTTCAGTTACTATTCCTGTTCAGGTAGGTGAGGAAGATAAATTATTCGGTTCAGTTACATCACAAATGATCTCTGATGTTTTAAAAGAAAAAGGGTTTGATATTGATAAAAGAAAAATTGAACTCGATGATCAAATTAAAGCATTAGGTATCTATGAAGTGAAAGTTAAAATTCACCCTGCTGTAAGCACAAATATTAAAGTGTGGGTAGTTAGAGAATAGGAATATAAAAACAAATTAATAAAAAAAAGGAAAGTGATTAAACTTTCCTTTTTTTGTTTTAAATAAAATCTTTAATTAATTAACCTTAATTTTTTTGTCTTTAATCATTTTTGCTAATTGAGAAGTACCGTTTTTATTAATAGTTTTTAAAGCACTTGTAGAAAGTTTAACGGTTACAAATTTGTTTAATTCCTGAACCCAAATTTTCTTTTTCTGCAGGTTAGGTAAAAATCTTCTTTTGCTTTTATTATGTGCATGCGAGATATTATTTCCTGCTCTTGGTCCAACATCTGTAATTTGGCATTTTCTGGCCATTGTGTCTCCTAAATCCTTTACCATTTAATAAAAATATTAATTACAAATATAAGTATATTTATACGAAAATTAAAAATTTATACTTAAAAATCGTCAATTATTAATTTTATTTCTTTAATTATTGACAATTGTTAAAAGGTTTATATCTTTACAGTTGATTCCCCGTAAAAAAACATATTTGCCCAAATTAAAGAGGAAAACATTTATGGAATATTATGAACTTCACCCGAAAACACCCCAGTTAAAATATATAAACAAAGCAGTAGAAGTATTAATGCAAGGGGGGGTAATAATTTACCCGACAGATACGGTTTATGGAATCGGTTGTGATATTTATAATAAAGAAGCACTTGAGAGAGTTTTTCAGATTAAAAATGACATTGAATCCAAATTATTCAGTTTTATTTGTCCAAATTTGAAAAATATTGCTAAATATGCTAAAGTTTCTGATTATGCTTATAGGAATATGAAACACTTATTACCCGGCCCTTATACTTTTATATTACCGGCTACAAAATTGACTCCTAAAATTCTTTACAGCAAAAGAAAGACAGTTGGTATTAGAATACCAAACCATCAAGTTTGTTTAAAAATTGTTGAAGAATTTGGCGGCCCAATAATTAGTACAAGCACAACTTCCAGAAAAGGAGAGATATTAATTGATCCAATTGAGATTAAAAATGTTTTCTCAACTCAAGTTGATCTTATGCTTGCTTCCGGCAATTTAAATGGCAGACCATCCAGTGTAATTGATTTGAGTGAAGAAAAACCTGAAGTTATAAGAGAAGGTGCAGGTGATGTAAGTTTGTTTGTGTAATAAATTATTTGGTTTCTTTAAGTAGATTTAATCTTTCATTTTTGAGTTCGTTCCCCAATTTTATTAACTCAAATTTTTCCTCTTCATTTTCTGCTTGCTCAAGTTTTTGCAAATTCTGTTGAATCAAATTTTCAAGAATGTTTATTTTCATTTTGTTTACTACTTCTACAGCATAATTAAACAGCTTAAATTCTGATTGAGAATCCGGAAGTAGTTCTTCCCACTTTGAGCTTATTGAATGTTTGTCAAACAGTATTTCTCTTAAATATAATTCCACTTTTTCATCTTGAAATTCATCTAACAATAAAGAAACTTCAATGTTCTCTTTTTGCAAAAAATGTGCTGAAACTTTTTTTACAATTTCTTGATGTCTTTCATCTTTAAAATCATCAAAATTCAAATTATCAAATATGTATTTTATTACTTCAACATCTCCTTCAAATAGTAGTTTTATTAGATCTCTTTCTGTTTGAAGATTTATTAAAGTAGTTGAAATATCTTTGTTGCCAGCGTCACTTAGCTCTGTTTTTTGTTGAATGTTTGTTCTTCTCTGTTGAGTGGATTCTAGCGTCGAAATATTTTTAATTGCTTTATTTAATTCAGCTTCGATAAGCATTTCTCTTAAATTAAACTTTTTAGCAATTGTTTTTATTAAAAGACTTCTTTTTAATTCATCTTTAATAAGTGCGGCAGGTTTAACCAGTTCCCTTATCGCATCAGCAGTTTTTCCTGAATCGTCAAACATACCCTCAGATTCATAATAAGCAGTTTGATATTCTAAAAAGTTTTGAGCTTTATCTAAATTTTCTTGAAATTTTATTTTACCGAAATTATTTACAAATGAATCGGGATCTTCCCCTTTTGGTAGAGTTGCAATTTTAATTTCAAAATCCTGTCCCAAAAGAATTTCTATACTTCTCATTGAAGCATTAATTCCCGCAGTATCAGAATCAAATAGTAGTGTAACATTTTTTGTATAACGGGAAAGTAACTGTACCTGTTCTTCAGTAAATGCAGTACCGGAAACAGCCACAACGTTTTTAATTTCATTTTGTACAAGAGCAAGCAGATCCATATATCCTTCTACTATAATTGCCATTCCCTTTTTTCTTATTTCATCTTTTGCATGTGAAAGACCGTAAAGTGTTCTTCCTTTAATATATATAGGTGTTTCAGGGGAGTTAATATATTTACCTCCGGGAGTTCTTTCATCCAGCTTTCTTCCGGCAAATGCAATTACTCTTCCGTTGGGTGAAAATATTGGAAAAATTATTCGTCCCGGATATCTATCGTAAAGTCTGCCTTTTTCTGATCTGCCAACTAAACCCAAAGTTATTAATTTATTAAAATCTAATTTTTTTTCTTCAGCAAAACTTATAAATGAGTTGTTTGCAGGTAAAGAATACCCTAAACCGAAGACCCTTAAAGTTTTCAATGTTAATTTTCTTTCTTCAAAATATTTTCTTGCTGCTTCTCCTTCATTATTTACAAGCAACTGATCTGAAAAATATCTGGCAGAAATATTATTGAGTTCATACAATTCTTCCAATTCATTTTGCTGTTCATCACTTATATTTTTTTCCAGCTCCAGTTCAATACCTGTTTTATCTGCTAATTCCTGAACAGCTTCTACAAAAGAAATTTTATCATATTCCATTAAAAATTTATAAACATTACCTCCGGAATGACATCCAAAACAATGATAGATCTGTTTTTCTTCGTTTACTGTAAATGAGGGAGTTTTTTCATTATGAAATGGACAAAGGCCTACATAGTTTTTACCTCTTTTCCTCAACTGTACAAATTCAGATATTATATCGACAATACTGACAGATGATCTTATTTGTTCTATTTTTTGTTCAGATATTCTCATATTGAATTAGCAAATTATAAATTTATTATCATATATATTTAATATTGTTCTAAAATTTTAGTATTCTAAAGTATTATATTTAAGTAATATTTTTATAACAATTTAAAAAAGCCTAATCTATTCTAATGGATATTAAAACTAAATTACAATACTATTGTAACAGCCTTATTAATTACTCAAGATATAAAACAAGAGAAGTTAAAATAGGTGATACTCCT
>PFGS01000221.1:0-9680 GCA_002783525.1 Ignavibacteriales bacterium CG12_big_fil_rev_8_21_14_0_65_30_8
TATGTTCTTTCTCAACCCACTATAAGTGATAAAGAATATGATATGCTAATGAAAGAGCTGGAAAAGATAGAGGAAGAAAATCCCGGTTTAATTACTCCAGATTCACCCACTCAAAGAGTCGGTAAAAATTTAACTAAAGACTTCAGACCCGTTGAGCACCCAATCCCGATGCTTAGCCTTGCTAACACTTATAACGAAGAAGACCTTATTGATTTTGACAGAAAGGTAAAAGATGCTTTACCTGAAAATGAAACAGTAAACTATGTTGTTGAATTAAAAATTGACGGTGCTTCAATAAGCATAAATTATAAGGATGGTTTTATTAATGTAGCAGCTACAAGAGGTGATGGAAATGTAGGTGAAGATGTAACTGCAAATGTTAAAACCATTAAATCAGTTCCATTAAAAGTAGACACAAAAATTAGTAAAGCAATCCCATTAAATGATTTTATTGTAAGGGGAGAGATCTTTATGGACATTGAAGGTTTTAGGAGATTAAATAAGGAAAGAGGAAAAAACGGAGAAAAATTATTCGCCAATCCTAGAAATTCTGCAGCAGGCACATTAAAGATGCAGGATCCAAAAATTGTTTCTCAAAGACCTCTTAATATTTTCGTTTATTCATTGCTGATTGAAGATACAGACAAACTAAATTCTCAGGAAGAAAATCTAAAACTTCTTAAAAAATTAGGATTTAATGTAAACGAAAATTACAAAGTTTGTAAAAACATAAATGAAGTACTGGAAGTTTGTCATCAATTTGAGAAAATGCGTGACTCTTTGAGTTATGAAATTGACGGAGCAGTAATAAAAGTAAATTCGATTCAACAACAAAAAATTATTGGCAGTATTGCTAAATCTCCTAAATGGGCAGTCTCTTATAAATTTAAAGCAAAGCAAGAGTTTACAAGAATTAAAAAGATAATTTGGCAGGTCGGTAGAACAGGCGCAATTACTCCTGTTGCAGAAATGGACCCTGTATTTCTAGCCGGCTCAACAGTTAGCAGGGCAACACTGCACAACATTGAAGAAATAAACAGAAAAGATATTAGAGAAGGCGATAAAGTTATTTTGGAGAAAGGTGGAGACGTAATACCAAAAGTTATTTCTGTTATTAAAGAAGAAAGACCTGCAAAAACAAAAAAAGTTCTACCTCCTGATGTTTGTCCTGTTTGCAAAAGCAAGGTTTTTAAACCGGAAGAAGAAGTTGCAATCTATTGCGTAAATAGTGAATGTCCAGAGCAGACCAAAGGAAAATTAATTCATTTTGTATCACGCGGAGCTATGGATATTGAGGGATTGGGAGAAGCATTTATTGATCTATTTGTTGAAGAAAAACTTATCTATAATTTTGATGATATATATACTTTAAAAAATAAAAGAGAAAAACTCATATCAATCCAAAGATTGGGAGAAAAAAGCGTAGATAATTTATTAAATGCGATTGAAGAAAGTAAGAAAAAACCTTTTAATAAAGTTCTTTTTGCTTTAGGAATAAGATATGTTGGAAGTGGTGCTGCAAAAAAACTTGCAGAATATTTTTTAAATATAGAAAATTTAATTAAAGCAAATGAAGAAGAAATATCATCAATTCCGGAAATTGGACCGAGTATAAGTTCTAGTGTAAAAAATTATTTTAATAATAAGCAAAACGTAAAGATTGTAAATAATCTAACTAAGCACGGATTAAATTTTAAAGAAACAAAAAAGGTAATTAAAGAATCATTCTTTACCGGAAAAACTTTTGTAATTACCGGCACATTGTCTGATTACTCCAGAGAAGAAGCTGGTGATGAAATCACTTCCAGAGGTGGAAAGGTAACCTCAAGTGTTAGTAAAAACACTGATTATTTATTGTGCGGAGAAAGTCCTGGTTCAAAATTAAAAAAAGCAGAATCACTTGGTGTGAATATTTTAAAAGAAAATGAATTTAAAAAACAACTTGGTATCTAATTTGTCAATTGCTGATTTTTTTAAATCAATAGTTGCTCAATATAAAGTTAACCAAAGCGTTAAACAGCAATCTTATGAAGGTATGGACTTTTCCTCCAAATTAAAGAGTGCAAACTCTATAATTGTGTTGATGCCGGAGGAAGAAGTGGATTTTCATCATTCAATTAGTGTATTGGAATATTTGAATTCACAATCAAAACATACTACTATAATGACAAGGGATTACAGAGTAAGTTTAATAAATCCTAAATTAAGACAAAATTTAATAGAGTATGAAATTAGAGATATTAGCAAAATAAAATTGCCCACAAAAAAATTATTAACTAAATTGAGTGAAAAGAACTTTGATGTAGTTATAGATTTAAACAGAAAAGAAAATTTATTTTTTAGTTATGTTGTTTTAAAAATAAAATCCAAATTAAAAATTGGATTTGAGAAGAAAAACTCAGATAAATTTTATAACTTTCAATTAGCTTTTAATGGTAAAGAACCGGAAGAAGCTTATAAATATTTAGTAAATTGTTTACAAATGTTTTAAGGATATATAATGAATTTTGAAATAAAGAAAATCGATGATATTACCATTTTCAAACTAAATGAAAATCGTTTAGATACAAATATTTCTGGACTTGTAAAAGGTGAATTTACTATGCTGTTAAAGGTAGAAGAAGCCAAAAAATTTATTATAGATCTTAGCCAGGTTGAATCTTGCGATAGTTCAGGATTGAGTTCAATACTAGTAGCAAATAGAATACTGAACTCATCAGGCGGAGAAATGAGACTTGCTGCTCCCTCAGAAAAAGTCTATTCTTTGATAAAAATAACACAACTTGAACGAGTTTTAAGTGTTTGCGATACTATTGAGGATGCTATTGCAGAACTGAAAAAATCTTAGGTCTTTTCTTGTCATCCCTGCCAATTGATTATATAATTATTGTTATTTACTTAATAACAATTGCAGTATTTGGTATAATTTCAGGCGGTAAACAAAAAACAACAAGCGATTATTTCTCCGGCTCTAAAACTATTCCCTGGTGGGCAGTTTGTTTTTCAATTGTTGCAGCTGAAACCAGTACTTTAACATTTATTTCAATTCCGGGTCTTGCTTATTTAACCAATCTGAATTTTTTACAGATCACTTTTGGGTTTTTATTAGGCAGGATAGTTGTTGCTTATGTATTTCTTCCAGCTTATGATAAAGGTGGTCTTAAAACAGCTTACACTTACTTAGAAGATAGGTTCGGGAAGAAAACGAGATCATATGCGTCTGTAGTTTTTTTGTTCACCAGAACTGCCGCTGATGGTGTAAGACTTTTTGCCACAGCTATTCCATTAAAACTAATGTTGGATATTTCATATCCGACCGCAATAATTATTATAGCTGTTTTTTCCTTAATATATACTTATACAGGGGGATTAAAAGGGATTATTTGGGTGGATGTTATACAGATGTTTATTTATCTGGGTGGATCTGTTTTAGCAGGTATATTTATTTTAAATCTTCTGCCAAACGGATTTGAAAGTGTTATTAATGCTGCCAATAGTGCAGATAAATTCAGCGTTATCAATTTAGGATTTTCAGATGGAATAAAAAACTTTTTTGGCCAGCCATATACTTTATTGGGAGGTATTTTGGGCGGTATGTTCCTCTCAATGGCTTCTCACGGAACAGATCAGTTGATAGTTCAAAGATTATTTGCAACAAAGAATTTAAGGGACAGCCAAAAAGCTGTAATAGGAAGCGGAGTAATAATAGTAATTCAATTTGCAATATTTTTGATTTTGGGAGTAATGCTTTATGCCTATTATGGCACAATAAATGTAAAATCTGACGAAATATTTCCTTTGTTTATTATTAAAGTTCTCCCTGTTGGAGTTACCGGAATAATTATCGCCGGATTGTTTGCAGCTGCTATGTCAACCTTAGCCGCATCAATGAGCTCGCTCTCATCATCTACAGTTTTAGATCTATATCTTCCTTTTACAAAGAAAAAATTAGACGAAAAGAAAAAATTAAAATATTCAAGATTAGTTACTGTCTTTTGGGCAGTACTATTAATCATTGCTGCAATATTTTTTATGGAAACATCAAAAGCTGTTGTTGAAATTGCATTAAGTATAGCTTCCTTTACTTACGGAGGGCTTTTAGGCACATTCCTTTTGGGAATATTTGTTAAAAATGCTAAACAGAGCTCAGCACTGTTTGGTTTTTCAATGGGAATTGTAACTATGATATTAGTAATTTCATTTCATTTAGTTGCCTGGACATGGTTTACATTAATTGGAGTAACTGCAACAATAATTTTTGGAAAATTATTTATACGCTTACAGCGTAAATAATAAATATTTAAAATTTTTTTGAAATTAATTTTTGTAATTCAAAAAATTTTTTTTACATTGCCCTCAACCTTTTTGAACGATTAATCTTTTTTATTAATGAAACAACTGAACCTAACTTTTTTAAATGATCTAAATCTTCAACTAAGGCACAACTCCTGGGACTTCCAAAATTTTGACATACCTAACTTCAAACCCGAAAGTAAACATAAGTTTATAACTTTAGCACCAAGCACCGAAAAAAAAAATAGAGAAAAAAGAAAAAGAAAAAATTCAAAGTAATTCTATTCTAAATTTCATTTAATGATTTACTTATTTAAAGGTTGATATTTGCAAACTCTGGATTATGCAATAATAGCAGTATATTTTGTGATTTCTTTCGGAATTGCGATATATTATTACAAAAGAGCCAGTAAAGACATAAATGAGTTTTTCCTTTCGGGCAGAAACCTTCCTTGGTTTTTAGCAGGTCTTTCTATGGTTGCAACAACTTTTGCTGCCGATACCCCGCTTGCCGTAACCGAATTAGTAACAAAAAACGGAATTGCGGGGAACTGGCTTTGGTGGAATTTTGCATTCGGTGGAATGTTAACGGTTTTCTTTTTTGCAAAGCTTTGGCGAAGAGCAGGAATTATGACGGAAGTAGAGTTTGCCGAAATAAGGTATTCAGGAAAACCCGCAAAATTTTTAAGAGGTTTTCGTGCTTTGTATCTGGGTCTGTTTATGAATCTTATCATAATGGGCTGGGTAAATAAAGCAATGGCAACTATACTTACCGGAATGTTCGGTATACCCGAGAGTGAAGTTTTATTTTATGTTTTTGGCTGTATGGTTGTGGTTGCTGTTTACTCTGCAATTTCTGGCTTGTGGGGAGTTGTTGTAACTGATGCTTTTCAATTTTTTATAGCAATGGGTGGTAGTATTTTACTTGCAGTGTTTGTTCTGTCATCTTCTCAAGTTGGTGGGATTTCCGGTTTACAGGAAAAATTACCAAAATTTGTTTTTGATTTCTTTCCAAATATTACTGATGTCTCATCACTGGGTGGAGCTTTTTCTTTAACTGTAGCTTCGTTTTTAGCATATATTGGAATAATTTGGTGGGCATCCTGGTATCCAGGTGCTGAACCGGGAGGCGGTGGTTATGTTGCTCAAAGAATGATGTCAGCCAAAAATGAAAAGCATTCTTTATTTGCAACTTTATTTTTTCAAATTACTCATTATGCTGTTCGTCCTTGGCCCTGGATACTTGTTGGACTTTGTACCTTGATTCTTTATCCGGATTTAGCCATTGACAACAAAGGCATTGGTTATGTATATGCAATGAGAGATTTTTTACCGATAGGAATAAAAGGACTTTTAGTTGCAGCTTTTTTTGCGGCTTATATGAGTACCATTGCAACTCAACTTAACTGGGGTACTTCATATATGATTAATGATTTTTATAATAGATTTATTAAAAAAGATAAAGAAGAAAAACACTATGTAAATATCTCCCGCATAGCAACAATTTTACTTATGATTATATCAGTATTTGTAACTTTATTTATCAGTAGGATTTCCGGTGCCTGGCAGTTTATTATGGAATGCGGTGCAGGGCTTGGTTCTGTATTAATTTTAAGATGGTTTTGGTGGAGGATAAATGCATGGTCAGAAATTTCTGCGATGATAACACCTTTTATTGTATATCCTATTTTAAAATATTATGGAATTGAATTTCCAAATACTCTTTTTTATCTGGTAACTATTACAACAATAGTGTGGATAATAGTTACTTTTTTGACAAAACCAACAGACGAAGAAACTCTGATCAATTTTTATAAGAAAAATCATCCGGGCGGATTTCTTTGGAAAAAAATATCTGATAAATTACCAAATGTAGAAGGAGACAAGGGATTTTTACAAATGTTTGTAAACTGGTTTGCCGGAGTAATTCTGGTTTACTCAATGTTATTTGGTAGCGGTAGTTTGATTTTTGGTGATATTAAGATGTTTTTAACATATCTGCTTATTGCTATTATTTGTACAGCAATTATTATTTATAACCTATCTAAGATCGGCTGGTCAAAAATTATTAAATAACCGCAAATTATTATTATAAAAATATTACATTTAATTAGTTATATTTATTTTAAAATGTATTAGAAACTATATGGTTGAATTAGATAAATTAAAAGAGAAAGACAGCATTAAAATTAAATTTTTTATTGGACTGCTTACTGTTCTATTAATAATGTTCATGTTCCCAAAAGGAGAATCAATAGAGTCAGAAGTGTCTGTTGGTTCTATCTGGACCCAAAATGATTTGATTGCAGATTTCAGCTATCCTGTTAAAAAAGAAATTTCATTGTATAATGATGAGATAAGCAGGATGGAAAACCGTGTTTATCCTGTATTTATAGAAAATAAAAATGCTGTTCAAGAAGTTGTTAAATCTTTGCAGGATTATAATAAATGGTTTACGGCTAGTTTAGACAGCAGTCTAAGACAAGATTCAAGTTTAGTAAATAATTCATTTCTAACTTTATCATCTTTTAAAACATTTAGAGAAATAAGAAAAAAAGAAATTGAAGGCTCAGGTATTACTGGTAATTCTTTAAGACAGCTTTTCATAATTTCACAAAATCTATTAACTGATCTGACTAGAATAGGTGTATTGAATGAAATTCCTTCAAAAGGTAACAAAGACAGTATTGCAATAAGGGATAAGAATTTTGATAAAATAATTCCGATAAAAAATTATTATTCTATACCAAATGGAAGAAATTATTTAATAGAGAGATTATCAAAGATCCCACTGCAGGAACCAATAAGAACAGCTTTGTTTGAATATATAAATGAATTTATTACTCCAACATTAATATATCAGGCAGATTTAACAGATAAAGAAATTACCCAAGCGAAAAACAATGTTTCAAAATACAGTGATATTGTAAATGAAAATGAAAGAATTGTAGGAACACACGATAGGATTACAAAGGAAGTTAAGGCAAAAATAGATTCTTACAGAGAAGCTAAAGGAGAAATACTTGGTAAAGATAAAGTCTTTCTCCAATTTGTTGGCAAGTTTCTTCACATTGCATTTATTATAGCGATGCTGATAATATATCTTTTCCTTTTTAGGAAGAGAATATTTTATGATAATCAGAAAATATTTTTACTCAGCATTAACTTAGTTTTTCTTTCTTTTATAACTTATTTGATAAACCAAATAACAATAGCAGCACCTTTACAATTTCTTATATTTATTCCTGCTGCATCAATGTTGCTCACAATTATTTTTGATTCCAGAGTTGGGTTCTATACTACAGTTGCATTAACATTAATTACAGGCGCATTAAGAGGAAACGATTATTCCTTTATGGCAACAAATCTGTTTGCCGGAACTTTAGCTGTATATACAGTAAGAGATATCAAAAACAGAACCCAAATATTCCGTTCTTTTCAATTTATTTTGATAGCATATATAACATCTATTTTAGCTTTTGGTTTTGAACGGTTCGCTTATTGGCAAACTTTATTTATTGAGTTTGCTTTTGCAGGTACTAATGCATTAATAAGTCCGGTTTTAACTTATGGACTTTTAATTTTCTTTGAAAGATTTTTTGCAATAACAACTGATCTGACATTACTTGAACTATCTAATTTTGAACGACCACTTTTAAAAGAACTTGCATCTAAAACTCCGGGAACATTCAGTCACTCAATGACGATAGGCACACTTGTTGAAAATGCATCCGAAAAAATAGGAGCTAATCCTCTTTTGGCCAGAGTAGGTGCTTATTATCACGATATCGGAAAAACTCTTTCACCTCAAGCGTTTGTAGAGAATCAATTAAGTAATGATAATATTCACGAAAGTGTTTCACCTGAAGAAAGTGTTGCAATGATATTAAAGCACATTGAAGAAGGAATAAAATTAGCTAAAGAAAATAATCTTCCGCAGGAAATTATTGATTTTATACCGATGCATCATGGAACAATGGTTATGAATTTCTTCTATGAAAAAGCTAAAAAACTTTATGGAGAAGAAAAGGTTGATATAAATGATTATCGTTATAAAGGACCTAAACCAAATACAAAAGAAACAGCAATTCTTATGCTTGCAGATGGATGTGAGTCAGCTACAAGGGCAATGAAGGATGCTGAAAAACCAAAAATAGAAAATTTAATAGATAATTTGATCAAAGCAAGAATTGACGATCTTCAATTAAATGAATCACCTCTAACATTTTCTGATATAGCAAAAATTAAAGAAAGTTTTAAAAGTGTTCTTGTCGGACAGCACCATAAAAGAATTAGATATCCAAAACAAGAACAAATGGAAAACGGAAAAGATCAGTAATAAGATGAAAGATGAATATATTTTTGAAGGAATATTTAAGTGTTTTAAAATTAGAAAAAAATCTATCTGAAAACACAATTCAATCATATAGAAATGATATAACCTGCTTTCTTAACTTTTTAGAAGAAGATAATATTACCGATCCCGATGAAATTAAACAAAATAATATTGTTGCATTCTTTAAATCTTTAAAAGACACTGGACTTACAAGCCGTTCTGCTTCCAGATATCACTCAGCTATAAAAGGTTTTTTTAAATATCTTTTTGTTAGTAAATACATAAAAGAAAGTCCAATTGAAAAAGTATCACCACCAAAGTTATCTAAAAATCTTCCTTCTGTTTTAAGTGTAAATGAAATTGAAATGATCTTATCAAAACCAGATGTAAATGATAAATTAGGATTAAGGGACAAAGCAACATTAGAACTACTTTATGCTTGTGGAATTAGAGTATCAGAATTAATTAATTTAAAAATATCCAGTCTTTTTTTTTCTGAGGAAGTAATCAGAGTTTTTGGTAAAGGTTCAAAAGAAAGAATTGTTCCAATTGGTTCAAGTGCTGTTAAATGGATAAATGAATATTTATCCAAAAGCAGACCATTGTTGGAAAAAAAGATGAAAAGTGAGAATTATCTTTTTTTAAATACAAGAGGTACAAAATTATCACGAATGAGTATCTGGAAAATTGTTGATAAATATGTTAAAGAAGCGGGAATAAAAAGTGATGTTCATCCACATACTTTCCGTCATTCCTTTGCAACTCATTTACTCGAAGGCGGTGCCGATCTAAGAGCTGTGCAAGAAATGCTGGGACATTCCGATATTTCCACAACTCAAATTTATACACATATTGACAGAGAATATATTAAACAAATGCACAAAGATTTTCATCCAAGAGGTTAAATTTGCCTGATATACAAGTAAGCCAAAAACTGATTTCATTTTTAACATTCATTCCTATGTTCATTATTTCAATTACTGTTCATGAATTTGCACATGCTTTCTTTGCACATAAATTAGGTGATGACACAGCAAAAAATGAAGGGAGA
>PFGS01000221.1:9711-16228 GCA_002783525.1 Ignavibacteriales bacterium CG12_big_fil_rev_8_21_14_0_65_30_8
CACATAAATTAGGTGATGACACAGCAAAAAATGAAGGGAGATATTCACTTAATCCTCTTAAACATATTGATCTTGTAGGTACTATCATTTTACCAATTGCTTCTTTTGTTTCAGGATTTGCTCTTATTGGTTGGGCAAAACCAGTGCCAATAAATAGAAATAATTTTAAAAATGTTTTGAAAGATGATGCTCTTGTTTCATTTGCCGGACCGCTTTCAAATTTTATTTTGGCAATTTTGTTCTTTATTTTTTTTGTAATTGTATATAATTCTAATAACGGTAATAATGAGTTGATTTTATCTTTGCTTTGGTATGGAGTGTTTTTTAATGTTTTTCTCTGCTTGTTTAATTTAATTCCTATACCTCCTTTGGACGGCTCTCACATTTTATTCGATCTGTTCCCAAATAAATATACAGCCGCATTATTTAAGTTTGGTCTTTATGGATCTTTATTGTTATTGTTTTTTATTTACAGTCCGTTGTGGAGCTATTTTATGGGGCTTGTAAGCTGGGTTCTAAATATTTTCTTAAAGGTCGGAAATATACAATAATATGCATATCAAGTATTTAAAAATTGGTTTACTCTTATTTATTTTAGTTCTTGGATGCAATGAATCCCGTAATAAAAAAACATTTATTGATAAAAAAATATTTAATACTAAAGACAAGCAAATAAAAGAATTCTATTTTGTTGCAAAAGATCGAGAAAGATTTGATATATATAAATATAATTTTGAAGAGAAGAATTCAAAAAGATTTTGGACAGACATAAAAGAGAAAGTTATTGTATTAAGTTATTCCCCGGATCTCAAAAATCTTTACTTTGTTACATCTAAATATTTTGGAATAAGAAGTACGCTTACATATATAAAAAGAATTAAATTATATAAAATTGACTTAAAATCTGAAAAAATTTCTTTAATTGATACTCTAATAAACGGAACACAATTAAATGCGGATTGGATCAGTAATAATGCATTTCAGGTTGTTATAAATGTAAGAGATCTACAAGTTTCTGAGTATATTAATAAAAATACGTTTGTATATAATAGTGTGGGTAAAAAATTATTATCTAAGACGGAGACAATCAATTTTATAAAAGATGGATATCCTTTACCTGTAATAAAAGAACCGGTAGAGAAATCTTTTAAAGATTACGAATTGAAGATTCATAAAGAAAACAATGATTCTCTTTTCATATTTAATAATCAAACATCTGAATCATATTTTATAACTAATTTGAATAATTATAAATTAGATGAAATATTTTGGAATGACGAAAACTTAATCTTTACAATTATGAGTAAAAACAAAAATTTAATAATTTATTCATTAAATAAAAAACTGATCATAAAACAGATCAACAACATTAAAAATTTTATTGTATACGGTAAATATCTGGTTTATGATTTTAATATAGATTTATCATCATCAATCAGTATTTTTGATCTGAATAATTCAGAAATTACAGATACAATTGAAACTAAAAACGGTTGCGGTTTAAGGAACGCATTTAATTAAAGAAAAAATTTGAAAACTTATTTAAGAATATTAAAATATGTAAAACCTTATTGGAAACATTTGACAATTTCAATTGTCTGCACAATGCTGTATGCATTGTTAAATGGAATTTCAATTTATCTTACCATTCCTTTATTAGACACATTGTTTCAAGAATCAGCAAGAAATGAAATTGTACAAACTCCTGTAGAAGATACAAAAACATCATTCTTACCTGAATGGGTTATTAAAACCAAAGAGAGCATAACAAATAAATTTGAAGAAGTAGTTATGAGCGGAACAAAAGAAGACGCTCTTATTAAAATTTGTCTATTGGTTTTGATCGCATTTATTCTTAAAAATATTTCAGGTTATCTTCAGGCATATTTCCTCTCCTATGTTGAACAGGGAACGATTAAAGATATAAGAAATTCAGCCTATAAACATTTACACAAATTACCGATGAGCTACTTTAAGCACGAAAAAGTCGGTAACCTGATCTCCAGAATTACGAACGATGTAAATGTTGTGCAGTCGAGTATTTCTGCTGCATTTTTAAATATGGTAAGAGAGCCTCTTACAATAATTGTCTTTTTAGGTATTGCAATAAGTATAAGCTGGAAATTAACATTGCTTGCAATCGTAGTCCTTCCTTTTTCAATGTTGATCATTACCTGGATAGGATTAAAGCTAAGAAAACAAAGCGGGATTATTCAAGCTAAAATGGCTGATATAACAACAATTTTACAGGAAGTAATTTCAGGTGTTAAAATTGTAAAAGCATTCGGAATGGAGAAATACGAAAACAAAAAATTTATGAATGAAACAAACAATTTCTTCAGACTGATGTTGAAAATTGTTAGAGTAAGAAATTCATCTTCTCCAATTACAGAAGTTTTAAGTACTACAGTTGGTGTTGTAATAATTTATTTTGGGGGACTTTTAGTTTTAAAAGAGCACACATTATCAGCAAGTCAATTTATGGGTTTTCTATTTGCTATTTTTCAAATGATGCCGCCTATAAAAGAATTAAGCAGCGTTAATAACAGAATACAGGAATCAAGCGCAGCCGGAGATAGAATTTTTGAAATTATAGATACACCGCCAATTATAACCAATAAAAAAGATGCCGTAGAAATAAAAGAATTTAAAAACACATTAAAGTTTGAAAATGTTTCTTTCAATTATGAAGATTCAAATGAAAGTGTTTTGAAGAATATTAATTTTGAAATAAAAAAGGGAGAAATATTAGCTTTAGTTGGACCGAGTGGCGGGGGAAAATCAACCTTGGTAGATTTAATACCCAGATTTTACGATCCTGTTAATGGTAAAATATTATTAGATGAAATTGATATTAGAGATATTAAAATAAAAAGCCTTAGAAACATGATGGGTATTGTTACCCAAGAAACATTTTTGTTTAATGAAACTGTTAAAAATAATATTGCTTATGGATTAAGTAATTTTTCAACAGAAAAAATTGAAGAAGCAGCAAAAATGGCAAATGCTCATAATTTTATTTTAGAACTTTCAAACGGATACGATACATTTATAGGAGAAAGAGGTGTTATGCTTTCAGGTGGGCAAAGGCAAAGACTTTCTATTGCAAGAGCTCTGTTAAAAAATCCGGATATAATGATTTTTGATGAAGCAACTTCTTCATTGGATAATGAGTCAGAAAGTCTGGTGCAGGAAGCAATTGACAGACTTATGTACAACCGAACAACAATTGTAATTGCTCATAGATTAAGCACAATTAGAAATGCTTCAAGAATTTTAGTACTGGATGACGGAGAAATTGTACAAAGAGGAAAGCATTCAGAATTAATCTCTCAGGAAAAAGGTCTTTACAAAAAACTTTACGAAATGCAGTTCAGAGATTCAGAATGATAGAAGAAAAAAATTCTATTAAAATAATTGATAAAGTAATCTTTGTTTTAATAATAATTTTTTTACTGAGTCTAACTAATTCTATTTTTGCCAATCAACTTGGTTATTATCTTGCTTTACTCTTGTTGCTTGTAAAATTTATTCTTACAAAAAAAAATCCTTTTAAAAAAACCGGACTTGAAACAGCCTTTATATTTTATCTTTCAGCAGAAATAATTTCAACAATATTTTCTGATTCACAAGCTGATTCATTCCACAATTTATTAAAACATGCACTTTTAATTCCAATAGTTTATACTGTTGTTGCAGTAGTTCCCAATATAGAAAGGGGAAAAACATATTTTAAAATTTATTTGGGAGCTGCGCTTTTTACTGTAACAATATATTTAGTGTACGCATATAAATATTATATTTTTAATCTTTACAATGTAGAACAATCCGGTCCGTCTCTGTTTCAATATCCCATTACTGCAAGTGAAATAACAAGTTTTACAGTATTGTTCTTTTTTGCTTTTCTGGTAAATGAAAAAGTTTCATTCAAAAACAGAATTTTTTTATTGCTTAGTTTTTCAGTTTCACTTCTTGCACTGTTTTCAACCTATAAAAGAACAGGTTGGATGGGAGCTGCATTTGGTATTCTAATTATTTTAATATTAAAAAAACAATGGAAAATTTTAATACCCTTTGTTGTATTAGGTATTGTAGGATTGTTTTTGCAAAAAAATATTAGCACTGTAAATATTTATACTTATTCAAAAAATAAAATTACAAACTTATATAATTTTAAAACTGATGGAAGAGCAAATGCTGTTTTACCGAAAGACAGTTTGTTTTATGTAAGTGATTTTGAAGGGGGAATAAAAACTTATGAGGGATCAAACAAAATCAATTCAATTAAATTACCTGCACCAGTTATAAGTTTTAACCAATTAAATGAAAACAAATATCTAGCCCAGCTTGTAGACACAAGATTTATAATATTAAATAAAGAAGGAAGTGCTTATAAAGAACAAAGAGAATTTGCTTCCCCGGGATTTACAACAGATTATAAAATATATAATAATGAATTATATGTTTTAGATTCAGACAGCGGACTTACAATATTTAATTTAACGGATTCTTTATTATCTCCTCAAAGGTTTAATAAATTTGAACATTCTACAAAATTTTATATTGATTCAAATTATATTGTATTCTTTTCACCTCCTCAAAAAATATTAGTATTTAATAATACTTTTAAGAAAGAAATACAGTTTGAAAATAAAACCAAGATTGATTTTATATATTACTTAGACGGTAACTTATTTATTTCAGACGAAAACGGATTGGGATTGTTTAAAATTGAACATTCAAAATTAATTGAATTAGACAGAAAATCTGAATTAATGAATTTAAATAATTGGACATTTTCTCAAGATCATTTATTCGCCTCAAGCTTAAATGGAAATTTGTTTGAATTTCAATATCCAATTGGTGAAAAAATAAATATAAAAACGAAGAAACAAATTGGTTTTGCTGCAACCTCTATAGCATATAAAAATAATACCGTTTATACAACCTTTGTTAAAAGAAGCAGACTGCTGAGTATTTTTGATCCTTATTTACCTTCAAATTCTGTAAGATTTAAATTATGGGCTGCCGGATGGAAAATATTTTTAGATAATCCTATTGTTGGTGTTGGTGATATTGATCTTCAAAATCTTTACAAAGAATATAAAAACTATTATGACAAAGAAATTCAAGGACATATGCACAATAACTTTGTACATGTTCTGGTAATTCTTGGGTTGTTCGGCTTTATTGCTGTAATTTATTTATTTTATAGATTGTTAATAGTACAACTAAAAATTTATAAAGAAACTATCGGACAAAAGTTTGTTTCATCTTATGCGCTTGGAGCTTTTGCTTCACTTTGTGCATTTTTGGTTGCCGGATTAACAGAAATGAATTTTGGAGATCACGAAATAATAACATTAGTTTGGTTTACATTTGGATTGAATATTGCATTATTTAAATTGATAAACAAAAACAAAGAAGCTGCAACGGAGTAATTAAATGACCTTATCTGAAGAAAAAAAATTAAAAAACATAGCCGAAGAATTTTCATCCCCATTTAATAAAAAATCTAAAGAACTATTTATAATATTAGCCGCCGGACATGGGAAAAGAATAAAATCTCAAACTTCTAAAATGCTTCACAAAATTTGGGGAAAACCAACTGTTGAAAGAGTGTATAATTCAATAACAAAAGGAGCAAACACAATAGTTGTTGTTGGTATTAAAGCTGAAGAAGTTATGAAAACTCTTGGCAAACTTAAAAACACAAAATACGCTATTCAAACAAATCAAAATGGAACCGGACACGCTGTTAAAATTGCATTAAGCATTTTAAAGGAAAATGAAAAGTTTAAAAATGTTTATATCCTTCCGGGTGATGTTGGCTTAATTGATAAAAAAACTATTTCATCTTTTAGAAATAGTTTTATTAAATCCGACAGTGATATGACAGTGCTTACAGGAATTTATGACGGTGATCCGCAAAATAATTCCTACGGAAGAATAGTTAGAGTTAAAGATAAAAATGCTGCCGGAAAAAATAACGGGACAAACAAAGGCAAGGTAATTCAAATATTGGAAGCAAAAGACATAAATTTTTTAAATAAAAACAAATTATATAAAGTAATATATAATGGTGCTGATCAATTTTATACCAAAGATGAATTGATCAATTGCAGAGAATATAATTCCGGTATATATGCTTTCAGCTTTGATAAATTGAACAAACTGATCGGAAAAATAAAAAGTAAAAATATTCAGAAAGAAATTTATATAACTGATCTTATAAAATTATTTAATGATAATAATTTCAGCGTAAGAGCCGTAAGTCCTAAAGATCAAAATGCAATAATGGGATTTAACAATAAATCCATTTTAAAAGAAATGGAAAATATTGCCAGGCAAAAAATATATGAAAAACTTAAAGACATAATTGAAATTGAAGACAACGATGATTTTTATATTGAAGATTCTGTTATAGATCAAATATTAAAATTAGATAAGAAAAACATTCCACTTGATATTAAAATTGGAAAAGGAGTTCAAATAGATAAAGGAGCAAAACTTAATT
>PFGS01000036.1 GCA_002783525.1 Ignavibacteriales bacterium CG12_big_fil_rev_8_21_14_0_65_30_8
TTAGATCAACACCTCTATTTATAACTCTACCCCTATTATAACTATAGTTATTTCTATATTTAGTTTTAGAATAAATTCTATACTTAAATTTATTACTTGCAAAATAATTATAAACATTAGGTGAACAGAAATTAGTATAGCTTACAAAATTCCAATAATTATATCCATAGTGGAAATTATTAGTAAAGCTAATTCCAATTCCAATTGAAAATTCAGCATAAGGAGGTAAAGGAGCCCAACCGATATAATCGTCATCGTATCTCCAATCTACCCAAGCAGGAGCCCAAACACTTCCAGGTACCCAAACCCATCCATAATAATCATCATAAAGCCATCTACCATAATGATAAGCTATATATCCATAATCTTCATCTGAATCCCAATACCAGCCATCATCAGTTGAAAACCATCTGCCATTTCTATAGGGTCCCCAATCATAACTAACATTTGAAGGTCTCCAAACATTTATTCCACCTTTTAATTTATACCAATTTCCATATGAACTTAATTCTGAATGGAAATAAATTCCACCTACAACTGTTATATTTTCTTTAGCATAACTCTTGAATGAAAACACACAAACTAATGCTAAAATAAATATGCTTAATCCTAATTTTTTCATAATGTCCTCCATCTTTGTCTATAATCAGACAAGCATTATGCCAACTTAAATAGTCTTAATTCTTTTACTTTTAAGCTAATAATGAATAATATGTGTATAATATTATAGACAGAAGGGATGTGATATGTATATTTTTTTTATCTTGAAAGAGTTCTGTCTTTCCAAGAAAAATTACCAAATATTCCGGATATTCCGGAAATAATAATGTATGGAATATGTAAAATCTCAGCAATAAAAAAATATTTTAATATATTTTTATTGAATAATATGCTGCATCCTTTATGCATAACAAGATATTCTAAAAATATTTTTACTGTAAATACAGCAGCAAATAATGGTAAATAAAAATCTAGTTTAAAAAATGATAAACCCAGCAATAGAACTAATGACAAGTAGAAAAGAAAAATTGATGCTATAGATAAAATAGTACTTTTTAATTCATAGAATAGTCCTTTACTTGCCCATCTTTTTCTTTGGTTATAAAATTCTTTAATATTTTTATTCGCCTTTGTTAATGACATAGCTTCTTTACTTGCACAAAATTTAATTTTATATTTCCTTTTTTTCCAAATCCTTTGCATTAATATTTCATCATCTCCCGATGATAAACTTAATTGTCCGTCGAATCCCCCGACTTCATAAAAAGCATTTTTTCTATAAGTTAAATTTGCTCCATTGCATATCATTGGTTTATTGATACCAATTAAGCCTGCACCTGTAATAATTAAGCTAGTAAATTCTAATTTTTGTAATTTATAAAATAATCCTTTTCCTTCAATAAATTCTACTGGACCAGAAATCAATGCAGTTTTTTCATCGAATCCGTTTAATAATGTTTTAAGCCAATTTGGTTTAAGAATACAATCAGCATCTGTAGTTACAATTATTTCTCCTTTTGAGTTCTCAATCCCAAATCTAATAGCTCTTTTTTTATGAGCTTGTTTGGCAAAATTTTCCGGGACAGAAATTACCCGAATATTTTTACTCTTAATATTATTGTTAAGTTTATTCAAAGAGTCGTCGGTAGAAGAATCGTTAACAAAGATAACTTCATATTTTTCAACTGGATAATTTTGGTTTTCAATACTTTCTAAAATCTGCAATACATTTTCTGACTCATTTCTAAACGGGATAATTATGGAGACATATTCTTCTAATACTTTGTCACTTTGCCAGATTTCTAATTTATTTAATCCTATATATATACGGACGATAAAATAAAAATAGTAAAAAATTATTGGTGATATAATTATAAGAAAAATGATATTAAGCATTGTTTTTCTTGATCAAAAAGAAAAGACCAATTACTGCAGGCAGTAGAATATTAATTAAAAATAAAAATATTGAAGCATTAAATGCATCTACATTAGTAATTCCAAATGGAATTAAAAAGAAAACTGCTGCCCCTTCCCTTATTCCCAGATCACCAAATGAAACAGATGGAATTACTGAATTTACAAAAAGAACTAATGACCCCGCCCAGATATACCCTAAAAAATTAAACTTATATGAGAATGCAGCAACAAGTAAAGCAAATTGTAAAAGTATTATTATAAAATGCAAAATTGATATGAGTAACATATCATTAGCATACTTTGTTTTATTAAAATTTAACGAGTTTATTTTTTCAATTCCGGTATTTACTTTTCTTATATTTTTAAATCTCAACACAATGCTATCAAACCAATATCTAGGATTTTTTAAAACTAGTATAAAAAAAAGTAGAAATAATAAAAGAATTATAAATAATGGAATTATAATAATATTAGATATGTTGTAGTTTACACTTAAATAAATTACACTCCCTATTGAACCGACAAATATTACAATTATCAAAAGGAAGAACTTATCTAAAAAAGTTGCTCCAAATAATCTTAAGACAGGTTTATTTTTAAAAGCTACAGCCCTGCCTATATATTCCCCAACTCTTGCCGGGGTAAAAGCACCTGCTGAAATACCATAAATAAATGATCTGAATATTTTACTTTTATTAGTTTCGGAAAGCAGCTTATTTGCAGTTAACTCCCACCTGCGGTATTGTAAATATAAATTGAGAAACATTAAAACAAATGCAAGGGTGATTAAATAATAGTTGGCATTTCTTAATGAATTTATTATCTCATTATGATTTAATCTAAATACTAAATACCATATCAGTCCGAAAGCAATAAATAATTTTAAAATAATAAGAAGAGTTTTATTCTTTATTGCAAAATTGAGTAATGAGTCCTTAATATTAACTTTTTGCTTTATATTTGTATTATCCAATGTTGTCTACTTAATCAGAATTTTATACTTTAACATATATATTTTTAAACTAATGGAGCTTGAATGCACTTAAATTATAAAGAAATTCCAGGTTATCCAAAATTATTTCTGGATTATATTTATGATTATGAGAAAGTAAGTCATTTATATAAAAAATATTTTAGAAATAAGGATGAATATTTATCTCATTTTAAAAAAGTTGTATATAATTATTCAAAAAGGAATTTTGATCTGCATGAAATAGTTTATAAACAATATTCAGAATATTCCCCTTCTGAAAATACTCAAAATAATATTGAAAAGTTAAAATCTGAAAAAACGTTAACTATAGTTACAGGTCAGCAGCTTGGTATTTTAGGTGGCCCGCTCTATACTATTTATAAAACATTAACTGCAATAAAGTTGTGTGAGGTCTTATCAGAGAGATATAATGATTTTAATTTTATTCCTGTATTTTGGTTAGAAGGTGATGACCACGATTTTAATGAAGTTAATTCAATAGGGCTGCTAGATCTACAAAACGAATTTAAGACCGTACAATACGGTGAAAATATTTCCAACGATGATGATAGGATTAGTGTAGGAAAATTAAAATTTAACGATGATATTTATATATTTTTTGATGAACTAAAATCTTCTATTAGAAATACTGAGTTTACTGAGGATTTATTAAATAATTTAAAAGAATTTTATAAACCAAATAATTCATTTAAAGAATCTTTTAAAAATTTAATATTTTCATTATTTGATAAATATGGTCTTATTATTTTTGATCCACAAGAAAATTCATCTAAAGAAATTTTAAAACCTATTTTTAAAAAAGAGATAAATGACTTTAGAACAAACACAGAAAAAGTAATAAAAGTTAGTGCAGACTTAGAAGAGAATTACCATGCTCAAATAAAAGTAAAACCGGTAAATCTATTTTATAGTGATGAGGAAGGCAGATATCTTATAGAACCTACTGATGATGGATTTAGATTAAAAGGTAAAAGAACAAAATTCACAAAAGAAGAATTACTTTCAACAATTGATGCTTCACCTGAGAAATTCAGTCCGAATGTTTTACTCAGACCAATTTGTCAGGATTATATATTCCCTACGGCTTTTTATGTCGGCGGACCAAATGAGATTGCATACTTTGCTCAACTTTTACCAATGTATAAATTATTCAATTTAGAGGAACCGTTACTTTATCCACGTAAATCAGTAACACTGATTGAAAAAAATATTATGAAGACCATTGATAAATTTAAATTAGATATTAAAGATATTTTTATTGAAAAGAATGAACTTGAAGAAAAAATAATTGCTTTATTATCAGGTGACAATACCGACGAGATATTTAAAAAAGTAAAAGATGAATTTGAGATCACTTTTGATAAATTAAAAGCCAAATTATTTGAAGTTGATAAAACACTTAGAGATACAAGTTCAAAAACTCAAGATAAAATATTGAAATATGTAGATGAACTTAAAAATAAAACTGATAATGCAGTAAGAAGAAAAAACGAAACGTCTGTAAATCAAGTTAATAAATTGTCTACTGCTTTATATCCAAATTCAAATCTGCAAGAGAGAGAAATAAATTTTATTTATTTTCAAAATAAATACGGAAGTGATATTCTGGATAAAATTTATGATGAGTTAGATATTGACAATTCCGGACACCAGTTGGTTGAATTGTAGAGACGCCATATATGGCGTCTCTACTCAAAATTTCAATTACTAATTCCATTTATTTGTTCAATAAAATCCGGGTTAGAAATATTCACACACTCAAAACCATTTACACTTCCTCCATTTTTTAACAACATAGATAATACTGCAAAAGACATTGCAATCCTGTGGTCATTAAAACTATCGAATTCTGCTTTTTCAACTTTTAGATTTTCATTAAAACTAAATCCGTCAATTTTTTCTTCTACATCAATATTTATTTTTTTCAGATTATCTACAATTGATTTTATTCTATCTGATTCTTTATACCTTAACTCTTCAGCATTATCCAATTTAAACTCACCATCTGCAAATAATCCTGCAATAGTTAGTATCGGTATTTCGTCAATTAGATTTGGAATATCCTCTTTATTGATCTCTACATTTTTAAGTTCACTACTATTAATGGTTAAATTACCGAATGGTTCAACAGTATCTTCGTTTACATTCTCAAATTTTATTTTTGCACCCATTTTTATTAAATGATTTACAAATCCCAAGCGACTTTCATTTAATGAAACATTTCTTATTAGTAATGATGAATTTGGAGTAAGTAATGTCAAAACAATAAAATATGCAGCAGTAGAAATATCGGATGGAACAAAAATATCTGTTTCCTTAGGATAATTATTTTTTGAAACATAAATTATATTTTTCCCATTTTTCTTTTCTGTCCTTAATTTCAGCATTTTTTCTGTATGATTACGTGAAGGAATTTTCTCAATAATTTTTGTTTCCTCGTCACAATGAAGTCCGGCAAATATAACTGCACTTTTAACCTGTGCGCTTGCAACCGGTAAAGTATAACTAATTGCTTTTAAATTATTAGATGGATTTATTGTTAATGGAAGTTTAAAATCATTTGAAGAAATATTTGCACCCATTTGTGTTAAAGGCTCTATTATTCTTTGCATTGGTCTTTGAGTAAGAGATTCATCTCCTTCAATTATTGTTTTAAAGTTTTGGGCTGCAAGTATTCCGCATAATAACCTTGCAGTTGTGCCTGAGTTACCGGCATAAAGTTTTTCTTTTGATTTAATAAAATTTTTATAACCAACTCCTTTAACCTTTGCCTCTCCCTCCACCTCAAAAATTTTTGTACCAAGTTTCTCTAAACATTTTTTTGTTGACTTTACATCTTCACCGTTTGAAAGATTAATAATTACCGACTCCCCTTCCGCCATTGCAGAGATCATCAATGCTCTGTGAGAAATTGATTTATCACCTGGAAGTTTTAACTCACCATTAATTTTTTTAATATTCTTAAAAGTTTTGTACATAATTATTAATACGAATATCTAAATCATAAAAATAATAATTATCTTTATTAAGTCCCTTGATTCTGCAATTTTAATTTCCTATGTTGTTTTTAAGTTCATAAAAAATAAAGGAGGTAGTTATGAACACTTATATTAATTTATTCCCCCCCCCCGAGAAAATCACTTAATAAAAATTGTGGTAAAACAACCCATCTTTATCCCATTTAAAAACTTTTTCAACCATTCAAATATTTCTTACAAAAGAGACTTATGAAAAATAAAATAAATATAAAGATTGTTATACCAACTATATTTTTAATAATAATCAGTACATACTACTCCTGCCAAAGCCCGTCAGGGCCGGATTTAACACCTGGCAGAAGAGATTATACCTGGACAGTGGATACTATACATACCCAGGATAATTACTTTGCACGACTTTACTCAATGTGGGGTAGTTCTCCAAATGATGTATGGATAGCGGGTCCCTCCTATAGTTATGTAAATGATGCCTGGCATTATGATGGTACCAGTTGGAAACCAAAACCTTTGGCTTCCGCTGGAAATATCACAACAATATTCGGCTTTGCCCCTAATAATGTATGGGCAGGCTGTACTAATGGAGATATATTTAATTTTAATGGGTCTGAGTGGAAAAAGAATACCACTATCATTGTTGACAGCCTGGGTTCCCTTCTTATTGAAAATTTATGGGGAAATAAACCGAATGATATTTACTGTGTTGGTTATGCTGGTGATACCGGAGGCAACTATAAAGGAATAATATATCACTATGACGGTGTAAAATGGTCGAACTTTCAAATAGATAACATAAAAACAATTCTTTTACAAATAGTTAAATCATCTTCAAATGAGATTGTGCTTATTGGTTTAGCAATCCACGAACAAATAGATACATACAGGTTTTATACCCTTGAAGGGGAAAGTGTAAAAGAAATAGTCAGGGCAGGAGCCAATAATAATTTAACATTAATAAACGACCAAATTTATATCACAATAGGACAGAAGATATATAAATATAAAAAATCACTGGAATTATGGCACGACTTTACAGGTACTAATTATGTGGGCCGTTTATGGGGAAGAACGGAAAGTGATTTTTTCACAGTTAATAATGATGGTATAGGGCATTATAATGGCAGCGACCTTATTACAATCTATAAAAGTAATAATTTGTATTATGAAAATGCCGTATTGTTTAACTCAGATGTTTTTTTTGTCAGGTTTTCAACTGATAATATAAATCTAATTATTCACGGAAAGTTAAATTAAAAGGAGGTTTAGAGTAAACTAAAAACCAATAAAAAAGGGTAATGGTGCGGCCACACCATTACTAATATGTAAACAAATAGTCTAAATAAAAAAATGAAAAATAAATTTATCACAAAAATATTAATAGCAGTTTTAGCATTTCCGTTACTGGTTATTTATTTCTCCTGTCAAAGCCCGGCAGGGCCTGAAGATTTAACACCCGGAAGAAGGGACTATTCCTGGACAGTTGATACATTAAATTATCCCTTTAACACTATTTATAGAATTTGGGGGAGTTCACCTATAGATGTTTGGTCAATAAGCTCGGGTGGTTTTTTGGACAAAACTATTTTTCATTTCGATGGAAATAATTGGACAACCGACGGGATTTCGCGGTCTATTTCTCCAAGTGCTATTTTTGGCTTTTCAAGCAGTAATGTTTACATAGGCGGATCGAACGGAAGGATTTGGCATTTTGACGGAAGTAACTGGAAGCAAATTGCTGAATTATCAAAAGATGAAAATAATCAAGTTGGTTTTGACAATATGTGGGGGGAATCTCCAAATGATATATATGCATTTGGAGCTTATCCAGATAGCAATAGCTTGTTCAATAATAGTGTAATAGCACATTTTACCAATAATAATTGGTCAATACTAAATACTGATGGCCTTAAAGGAATAGTTGAAAATCTATATAAAAATAAAACTGATCAAAAGATATATTTGAGAGTCATTAGTATTGGAGGCATCGTTTCAATTGACAGTTCAAATATTTTTGAATATTTACAAGGAAAATTTAATAAAATCTACAGCAGTAGTGTGGATAATGCGAATACTAGTCTCATAAACAATGAAGTATATTTTGTTTTAGGAAGAGAAATAGCAAGACGCATTGATAACAAATTCCAAACTATATTCAATGTTGATGTGCCAAATTTCTATAATAATATCTGGGGGAGGAATTCTAATGATATATTTCTTTCAATGACCGACGGGTTAGCTCATTACAATGGAAACACCATTGAATATTTACTCCATTTCGATAAACCAAGGACGCAAATTTTTGGAGCAATGTTATTTGATAAAGACGTGTTCTTTTTAGTTTATGAATCTCAAACTAATTTAAATTTAATTCATCACGGAAGACTAAAGTAAAAACATTGTATGGAGGAAATTACTAATCAAAATTTTTAATTAACTAAACGTGAAGCAATGCAGTAACATTGCTTCACTTAAATAGAACAGCCCAAGGCCGGTAACCTTAAAAACATTCTTTTGAATGTATATGGCTATTCTGTTTTTAAATCTAACTATTTATAGGAGAATTTACTATGAAAATAAATTTTGTTTTCATTTTTTGCCTTTGTTGGGTCACGTTTATTCATCCACAGCAACATACTCTATTGCTCAGCACATCTAATTCACAATTAGTTTCTCAAACATTTAATGAGTATTCAAACCAAACGACATATACTCAAGAAGGGTATGATTATGGTAATTGGCGCGATTACATAAATAATACAAATCCGGTTAAATACATTTATTATAATTATAAAGCAGCATATCAATTTTCTTTAACTTCCATTCCTGCAAATGCTTACAATATCAGCGCAAAAATAGATGCTTATAGGACTTCTGGCACAGGTAGCTCTGAAATTGTTTCATTGCCTGATAATCTTTTTAATAGTGGTAATTATTCTGCTTATTGGAATGCTGTTGGCGACGGGACTCATTATTTTTATGTAGAAAATAATCCAGGTACTTATAACGATGTAACTCAATTAGTGCTTAGTAAGCTTCAACAGGGATTCATAAATGTTGGAGTAAGACAATCATCATCAGAATTATCTCTACGAGGAAACATAGCGATGGTTATACAAATTAAATATGACTTACCAATAAATATGACAGCCGATAATAATTTTACGGCACCTGATAATACTCATGGCAAAATTATTGTTGACGGGAACCAAAAGGATGCACCATACTTAATTTCTGTTAATGCTGGTACAAGCAAAACTTTTCAAGCTGTGTCTCCCCAGTACGACAATCTGGGTCACCAAGTAATTTGGCATACTGGTTCCATAAATCAAAGTGAATGGAAAAGAAACGGAGTAAAAATAAGTGATGGGCAAACTTATGCATTTACAGTCTCAACTGGTGACGATAATTCTACCTATCAAGCAAATCTTAGACCAATATTAAATGTTTCATTCCAAAATTATTTTATTGGTGTTGGTAATGGGGGTACCATAACTGTAAATAGTAGTTCATACAGTTCACCTACATCTAACTTTAATGTCACGGAATCAAACCCGATAACAGCCTCTGTTACTTCTCATTCATTT
>PFGS01000021.1:0-5037 GCA_002783525.1 Ignavibacteriales bacterium CG12_big_fil_rev_8_21_14_0_65_30_8
TATAACAAAATTAAAATTGGAACTTTTTGTCTTTTCTTTTTGCGTATTCTAAAACTAAAGCACTCGCAACAAATATTGAGGAATATGTACCAATAATAATTCCGAAAAATAATGTAAATGCAAATGCTCTAAGTACTTCACCACCAAATAAAAGCAATACAAATGTTGTTAATAAAGTTGTACCACCGGTAAGTAATGTACGACTCATTGTTCTGTTTACGCTCATATTTAGTACATCTATTAATGGCATAGTTTTATGTATTTTTAAATTTTCTCTAACCCTGTCAAACACAATAACCGTATCATTTACAGAATAACCAACTAGTGTTAAAAATGCAGCCACAACTGTTAGGTCTATTTCTAAGTTTAATCCTGGGATTACTCCGTATAATGCAGCATATAGACCCAAAGTAATTAATACATCGTGGAAAAGTGCAGCAACAGCGCCTAAAGCAAAAATAAATTTAAAACGAAATGCTAGGTAAACTAATATTGCAATTAATGAGAAAAATACAGCAATTGTTGCATCTTGTTTTAATTCGTTACCAATTTTGGGTCCAACATAACCTTCTTTTACAACGATAAAATTATTATCAGCAATTTTGCCTCTTAAATTTTCTTTTATCCATTCAGAAATACCTACATTTACAACCATTTGTTTATTATCTAATGATTCAGATACTTTACCTGCTTGGTAACCTGCATTAAATAATTTTGCAACAAGTGCTGTAGTTGTATCGTTATTAGGCAGTTCATAGGTAACCGTAGATGAAGTTGAATCAACTATTGTTCTTGGTAATCCTGGATAAATTTTATCAATCTCTTTTTCAATATTTGCTACAACTATTGGAAATAAGTTACTTGGAAGATTTTGAAGTTCAGTTCTTAAAAGAACACCAGTTTCACCTCCAAAAGTTTTAACTTCTAAATTTCCTAAGGAAGTATTTTGAACCAGATTTCTTATTTCACTTATTTGGATAGGATTATCATATTGCAATACAATTTCCCTTCCACCTTTAAAATCAATGCCAAAATTAAATCCTCTAAAAATTACATTGATTACACCAATTAAAAATAAAGCGACCGATAAAACATAAAAGATCTTTCTTTTACCTAACCAATCTATTTTTATATTATTAAATAACTGCATTTATCTGTTTGCTCCTATAAACTTTTTTATCCGAGATTAATTTTCATTCCTTTCGCAACCATAATATTAAATATTAGTTTTGCTATAACCAAAGCACTGAATAAACTTGCAACAATACCTATCATTAATGTTAAAGCAAATCCTTGTACGGGACCAGAACCGAATTGATAAAGAATAATTCCTGTTAAAAATGTAGTAATGTTCGAGTCAATAATAGCTGAGTTAGCTTTAGCAAAACCGCTATCAACTGAAGCTTTTACAGTTTTTCCTGTTGCAACTTCTTCTCTTATTCTTTCATAAATAAGTACGTTTGCATCAACTGCCATACCTATAGTTAAAATAATACCTGCAATACCGGGCAAGGTTAATGTTGCACCAAAACCTGCCAAAACACCAAGTATAAATAATACTGTAAATATTAAGGCTGCTGCTGCAATTTCACCTGCTCTTCTGTAATAGAAAATCATAAATATTGTAACTAGTATAAATCCTATAATTGCTGCTTTAAAACCGGCTCTAATAGAATCTTCGCCGAGTGATGGTCCAACTGTTCTTTCTTCAATAATTGAAACCGGAGCCGGTAGAGCACCCGCTTTAAGTACGATCTCTAACAACTTAGCCTCTTCCATATTTGCCATACCGGTAATTTGAGAATTACCACTAGGTATTTTGTTAATTACATTTGGAGCTGAATAAACAGCGCCGTCCAAAATAATAGCAATTCTTTTTCCAATATTTGCACCGGTTATTCTTGCCCAATCAGATGCACCTTCACTGTTCATTTGCATATTAACAATAGCTCCCGAAGTACTTGGATCAATTGTAGCTTGAGCATCAGTAATAACACCTCCGGTAAGTTCTGGTGTTTTATTAACTAAATAAAGTACATAAATAGATTTTCCGTCTTGTTGACCAAAAGGTTTTGCAGAAAAATGGAATTCAACATTGTTTGGAATAGCCGCTTTTACTTCAGGGCGGTTTAACATTAGTTGAAGTTTATCTTTTTGATCTTCACTTACATATGCATCAGCAGTTTGTGAATTTGGATTAATAAGTGCAATTGAGAAAAATGGGTGCTGTTTTGCAAATTCTTCAGGAGAAAGTTGTTGATTTGCTAGACTGTCATTATTTGTAATTGAAGAATCTTTATTTGTCTTATCAACTGTTGAATCTATTTTACCTGCTAAAACTTCATCAATTCTCTGCATAATATTAAAAGTAGTTTGAGGATCTTTAACTAAATTGAATTGTAAAAGAGCTGTACCTTGTAGCAGTTGTTTTGCTTCTTCCTCTCTCGCAATGCCAGGTAATTCAACAATAACTCTTCTGCTGCCTTGTCTTTGTATTGTAGGTTCTGAAACGCCGTATTGATCTATCCTGTTTCTAATAATTTCCATTGCTCTGGAAACAGCATCTTCAGCGCTCGTATTTAGATCACTTACTATTTTACTATCTTCATCCCTTACAGAACCATAATAACGACTTAATCTAATTCCTCTTGCTTGCATCATTCTGGCAAAAATATCTACAACAGATTCATTAGAAATTGCTGTTTCTTGTTCTGCTTCAACTATAACTTTTTTAAAAGTATCATCCGGATTTTTAGCTAATTTTTCAAGTAATTTGCCTGTGTTCACTTCAAGTACAACACGCATACCACCCTGCAAATCAAGGCCTAATTTTATACTTTTAGCTTTTGTTTTTGCAATATTAGGATCAGAAGCTTTTATGCTGTCTTCAATAAATTTTTCAACTTTATCTAGTTCAATTTTTGAAATATTAGGCTGAGCATCTTTAAGTTCAAGTTGTCGGTTACTAACAAATTTAGATATTTTTTCATTGTTAGTATAATTTTGATAGGTAGGATAAAGTAGATAAATACTTAATCCAATTGCTGCTAAAATTAGAATAATTTTGAATCTGAATTCTTTCATATAGTTAATTAGAATTGTAAAATTTTAAAATAAATTATCTGGTAAAATTAGTCCTTAACTGCTTGAAAGTCAATCAATTATGAATAGTAAAATTAGAGTTTTTGAATAAAAGGAGGATATTTTATTTTCTTATATAAGAGCTAATATTTCTTTAACAAGATTTTCAAATTTTACTTTTGCAAGATTTGCGGTTTCTGTTACTTCTTCGTGTGATATCTTGTGTTCTGAAATTCCAGCAGCCATATTTGTGATCAAAGATACCGAGGCAGTTTCCATTCCAAGATTTGCTGCAAATACTGCTTCGTGATAAGTTGACATTCCAACGGCATCGCCCCCTAACTTACCTGTCATTTCAATTTCGGCCGGAGTTTCATAAGCGGGACCTTTATTATACCAATAAACACCTTCTTTTATAGATATGTTTTTATTTTTTGCAGCAGTTTTAATAATATTATTAAAGGACTCGGTAGGGAAATCATGAAATTTTATTTTGGAGTTAATATTTGTTATTCCAATTAAATCTGTTAATTCTTTTTTAATATTAATTCCGTTAAAAGATGTAATTAACATTAGATCACCTGAAGCAAAATCCAAATTAACTCCGCCGGCGGCATTAGTTAAAAATATCTTTTTAGTTCCCAATTTATGTGTAATAAAAACCGGAAGTATACATTGATTTAAACTATAACCTTCATAAAAATGAATTCTGCCCTGAAAGACTAAAACATTTTTATTTTGATATTTGCAGAAATGGATTTTACCTTCGTGACCGGGAATTGTAGATGGCGGATAACCTGGAAGTGAAGTAGTAGAGATTGTTTTAAGTTTCTCTAACCTATCGGCAAAATCACCTAAACCACTTCCTAGAATAAGAGATATATCCGGTTTAAATGGAGCTTCTTTTTGTAATTTCTGAAGAAGATCTTTGTATTTAAAATCTAAATCAACCAATGAAATTATAAATTATGAATTATGAATTATGAATTATGAATTATGATAATCTTTAGTACCTTAAACTTTCAACCTGCAACCTTAAAACAACAAACCTGCTAAAGTTGCAGTCATTAATGTAGCTAGAGTTCCACCTATTACAGCTTTAAAACCAAGTGCTGCAATATCAGACTTACGCGAAGGTGCCAATGGTCCTAAACCACCAATTTGTATTGCTATTGAACTGAAATTTGCAAACCCACAAAGCGCATAAGTTGCCATTAAAATTGCTTTTTCACTTACCATAACTTTTGTAGTTATCATTTTACCCAATTCTAAATATGCAACAAATTCATTTAAAACTATTTTTGTACCTAAAAGACTACCAAAGTGAAGCGAGTCTTGCCAAGGTACACCAATTCCATATGCAAGAAATTGAAGTACAAGTCCAATCACCAACTGAAAATTAAGTGGTTGTCCGTAAGTAGACAGTAACGCTCCATTTAATCCTGTGATATTACCAATTCCTTCTAATATATAATTTACAAGAGCGATCAATGCTATAAATGCAATTAACATAGCACCAACATTTAATGCCAAGGACAAACCGTCACTTGCTCCATTTGCTGCTGATTCAACAACATTTGAAGCATTTTTTTCAACATTAACTTTGACAGATCCTTTTGTTTCCGGATCACTGGTTTCAGGATAGATTATCTTTGAGATTAATAATGCGGCAGGCGCTGCCATAACACTTGCGCCGAGTAATTGTGTTGCAAATAATTGTTGTGCTTCAGCAACCGGTAATCCTAAAGTAGCAGCATATGAAGACCCTAATATTTGTATATAAGCTGCCATTACTCCACCTGCAATTGTTGCCATACCTCCAACCATAATAGTCAGTAATTCGCTGTGAGTCATTCCCTTAATAAAGGGTTTTATCATTAAAGGTGCTTCAGTTTGCCCTACAAAGATATTTGCTGTACAAGAGAGAGATTCAGCACCACTGGTTCCCATAATTTT
>PFGS01000021.1:5222-9401 GCA_002783525.1 Ignavibacteriales bacterium CG12_big_fil_rev_8_21_14_0_65_30_8
CCCAGTAAAAGAAATCTTTTACCCATCCCAAAGGAGTAAAGAACTGTCTTAAATCATCACCTTTAAGAATAAAAATTGCAAAAACTAATTGAATTCCAATTCCACTTAGAACCAATCGCCAATTTATTTTTTTCTTATTGTTAGAAAGGAGAAAGGCAATGCCTATAATAATTCCAACACCAATAATTCCTCTAATGATATCCATGTTACTCCTTTATTTTTCTTCGGGAAGATAATGACATTTTCTGCATCTGGCTTCATAAATATCTGAGGCACCAACAACAACTCTTTCTGATGAAGCAGTTTTTCTTTGTGTCTTATCAGCAGGGTTACCACACTCAACACAGATCGCTAATGTTTTTGTAATATATTCTGCTATAGCTAAAAGATTAGGCATTGGTTCAAATGGGTTCCCTCTATAATCCTGATCAAGACCGGCAACAATAACTCTTTTTCCATCACTTGCTAACTGATTACAAATATTAATAATATCATTTGAAAAAAATTGTGCTTCATCTATTCCTATTACTTGTGCTTCTTTTGAATGTTCAAAAATTTCATTTATATCTTCAATTAAAATTGATGGCAGGGCTTGCTCACTGTGTGAAACTATATTTGTTCCGGAATAACGATTGTCAATTTTAGGTTTAAATATTTTAACATTTTGTTTTGCAATTTTTGCTCTTCTTAATCTTCGTATAAGTTCTTCAGTTTTTCCACTGAACATACAACCGGCAATTACTTCAATCCATCCTGTTTTTTTTGGTACTGAATGAGGTGTGAATTCCATCATCTTAAAAATTAAACTCCAAATTTATTTTAAGTCATCATCACTGAAAGCATGTGGAAGTATTTCGGATGTTTTATATATTTTTGTTTCACTATTTTTGTTGACCAAAACTATATCGATCTCTCCACAAAGGTCGCTTATTACTTGTCTGCAGGCACCGCAAGGTGAACAAAATCCATCAGTATCTCCTGCAATTGCAATTGCTTTGAACTTCCTTTCGCCTTCAGAAATGGCTTTAAATATTGCTGTCCTTTCTGCACAAATAGTTAAACTGTAGGAACTTGTTTCAATATTCCCCCCCAAATAAACTTTATTATCTTCAGTTAATAATGCAGCACCTACGTGAAATTTTGAATAAGTGGGGACAGCATTTTTTTTTGCTTCAATGGCACTGGCTGCTAAATCTTTGTAATTCATATAACCTTAAATAATTATTTATTCAAAATAGAAGATTTGTAAGATAAATCAAATTATAAATTTACTTTTAATCCTTCCAGCTAATCTTTAAAATCTTTGAATTAATAAAATTGATAATGACAAACATCTCGTAAATAATTTGAAGATAAAATATTTCGAAGAAATTTAAATTATAATTTATAAGTCTTTGTATTAATTTAATAATTAATGTATCAGTTAATATTTTTATAATAAAAAATATACCAAAATTTGTATCGACAGTAATTAAAATTGGAGAAATAAATAAAAGTAAATTAGTAAGATGCCAAACACCTAAAAATTTTTTATGCTTAGGCAGATAATATGATGATGTTGAAATGTGTCTGGCTTTTTGTTTCAAATATTCTTTAAAATTAGAAACTGAATTTGTAAAAACCATACTGCCGGTTTCTATAAAACATCCAATTTTTGCTTTAGATTTTACTGCTTGTCTTAAAAACAGATCATCATCACCGCTTAGTGTTTCGGTTGTGTCTTTATAACCGCCAATTTCATTATATATATTTTTTGTAAATCCAAAACTTCTTGCTGTAGCTGAATAAGCATTTCCAAAAGTTGCAGCAGTAAATGTTAAAATAGTTGATCTTAAATTTTCAAAACAGGATATTCTGTTTATCAAAGAACTACCTTTAATAAATGGAGATGCACCAAAAACCACATCATATCTTTGGCTGAATTTTGTTGCAAAAGAGATCAGCCAGTTCTTTTGCGGAATGCAGTCACCGTCAGTTATAATAATATAAGGATTTATTGCTTTTTCTATTCCAAAAGCTAAAGACCCTTTTTTACCTGGATATTTTTTCTCAACTACTTTAAAAAGTTTTATGTTGTCTTCTTCTTTTATTGAATCATTAATAATTTGGTAGGTATTATCAGTTGAATTATCATCTACAAAGATCACTTCAAAAAAATCTTTTTGATAAAATAATTTTTTTAGTGAAATTATTAGCGGGGATATATTTTTCTCTTCATTTTTTACTGCAATAACAATAGAAAATTTTAATAGATCTGCTGTAACAAAATTATCTTCGGAAATAATCTCTAATGCTTTAATGAATCTGATATTGTAATAAAAAAATATAACAATAAGAGCTAATCCTAAAATAAAAATAATATTCATAGATAATAATTAATATTCTTCTTCAAGCAGCCAATTTTCTGCCAGCTTTGCTTCAATATCTGAAATAAATCTTGAAGGTTTTGAAAGTGTAATTCCTTTTTCTCTATCATACATATTCATTGGATAGGTTACATAAAGATTTTGTTTTGCTCTTGTTGATGCAACATACATTAACCTTCTTTCTTCTTCCAATGTATCTAAATTCTCAGCTGATCGTGAAGAAGGGAAGTAGCCGTCCACAGAATGAATAATAAAAACAGAATGCCATTCCAAACCTTTAGCGGAATGTATTGTGGACAATGTTAAAATTTCATCTTCTTTATCTTCACCTTCTAGATCTATTACACTTTCAATAATTGGCTCAATTGCCATGTCAGCAAGCAATGTATCAAGTGATCTGTAATTTTCAACTATATTCTGAAAAATTTCAAGATCTTTTTTCCTTTTGTTAAAGTCATCGTATTTTGATTTAAATAATCTATCATAATAGTTTAATGCTAACTCTGTTTTTTCAGAAGGAGATGTTTTATCAGTGTGGAGCTTGTATAAAACTCTAAATAATCCAATTATTTTTTTATTCTTAAATGAACTTTGTTTGTCCGGATTTTTTCCAATAGTTAATTTTCCTAAAGACAGTTCGTCTAAAATTAACTGAGCAGTTTTTGGTCCAACTCCTTCGTGCAATAGTAAAACCCTATACCAGCTAACAATATCTTTGGGATTAGAAGCAATTCTTAGAAAAGCAAGAATATCTTTAATATGTGCTGTTTCAATAAATTTCATTCCGCCAAATTTTTGATAAGGAATGTTTGCTTTGTTTAATTCAATTTCAAGATCAAAAGAGAAAAATGAAGAACGGAATAACACGGCAATATCATTCAGAGGAATTCCTTCTTCTCTTAATTCTAATATTTTTTCAATAATGAATTGAGATTCCAGATTAGCATTTGCTGCAGCAATTATATTAGGCAGATCAGCGCCGGTTTTTTTGGTAAAAAGATGTTTATCATATTTTTGAAAAGAAGTATCAATAATTCTATTAGTAAAATCTAAAATGGGTTGAATACTTCTGTAATTTTCTTCCAGTTTAATTATCTCCACGTTTTCAAATAATTTAGGAAAGTCAATTATATTTTTAAAATTTGCTCCTCTAAATGAGTAAATGGATTGTGAGTCATCACCAACAACCATTATGTTTTTTGAATTTTGCGTTAAAGCCTGAACAATTTCTGCCTGCAGTTTATTTGTGTCCTGATATTCATCAACCATTACAAATTTTATATCTGATAATAGATTTTTTGCAGCAGGGCTATATTCTTTTAAAAAATTTTTCAAGTAGATCAAAAGGTCGTCATAATCTAAAAGATCATTTTTTCTTTTGTAGGAAGTAAAAATTTTATTTATTTCCAGAATCTCCGAAAGTAAATTTCTAAAGTGGGGAAACTCTTCCTCTACAATTTCAGCAATTGGTTTATCCTTATTTACACTTAAACTGAATATTTTATTTAATGTAGATTTTTTTGGGAATCTTTTTTTGTCACTTATTAATCCTGATTGTGACCTTATTAAATTAATTACATCTTCATTATCCCCTTGATCTAAAATTGTGAAGTTGGAAGACAAACCAACAGATTTTGCATATTTTCTTAAAGTTAAATTAGCAAAAGAATGAAAAGTTCCTCCTCTTATTTTATTGCATCTTTCATCCAATAAAGCAGAAGCTCGGTTCATCATTTCATTTGCTGCTTTGCGAGTAAATGTTAAAAGAAGAATAGATTTTGGATCATATCCAAGTTCAACAAGCCTGGAAACT
>PFGS01000287.1:0-471 GCA_002783525.1 Ignavibacteriales bacterium CG12_big_fil_rev_8_21_14_0_65_30_8
AATTCTAATTTTGCTTTTAGAAATCCTAGCAATCAAATTACTTGTAAATGAAATAGAGACAACAACAGGGACTATTGTTACGTCATAACCATTTCTTAATAATTTTATGAACTTTATTAAATAAAAAGGATTATAAATTTTTCTATTGTTATAAATAAATGTTTTATCAATAAATTTATTTTTAATTATACCAGGATAGTTAAATGGGCTAACAATTAAAGTAATGTTTGATTCGGGATAGGTCTCCTTTATTGCCCTAAATAAAGACACTCCGGATAAAAGATCACCTAATTGGTTGTGCTGTCGAACTATTAAAAATTTTTTGGGTGAGCCAAGGTCTTTGCTTTTTACTTCTTTTACAGAAAAAAGCTTTTTAAATAACCAGTGTAGAAATTTTGAAAATACATTATTGCTTGCCATCAGTACTGTCTTTATCCTGAGTGTGAATTTGAGATTCTATTTCAGTAAACT
>PFGS01000287.1:780-7918 GCA_002783525.1 Ignavibacteriales bacterium CG12_big_fil_rev_8_21_14_0_65_30_8
TCACTTAATTCTTCAATATAATTTCGGGTTAAATTTCGTTCTATTTTTCTGCTTCTTCTTTTAATATTATACATTAGTCTTTCTATACTTGACTGAAGATAAACAACAAGGTCTGGTTTTCGCAGATCCCGTGAAAGAGAGGGGAAAATATTCTCATAAAGTTTTAATTCATCGCTGCTCAAATTTAAGTAAGCAAATATTTTATCTTTTTCAAAAATATAATCACATACATTGTATTCGGTAAATAGATCTTCCTGACTTAATTCCTGTTGCTGTTTAAATCTATTTACAAGAAAAAACATTTGCGTTTGGAAAGCATATCTTTTTCTGTTTAAATAAAAATTTTCAAGGAAAGGATTTGCTTCAAATTGTTCTAATGTTAGTTGAGCATTTAGTTTATCTCTTAATTTTTTAGCTAGTGATGTTTTACCAACACCTATCACTCCTTCAATAGCAATGTATTTAACATTTTGGTTCATATTTTCAGCTAACTAGATCTGATTTGTAATTAAACTTAAATTTACTAATTATTTGTTTTTGAGAAACATTATTACAAATATCAGCAATTTTTAGGTTTAATGCAGGATGTATTAAGTTTGAATCAATTTCAATTAAAGGTACCATTACAAAATCACGCTTAATAATCCCTTTATGAGGAACCGTAATTTGATCATCTGTATAAATTATATCATTAAAAAATAAGATATCAAGATCAATCTGTCTAGGTCCCCATTTTATAGTCTTATTTCTTCCTATTTTATCTTCAATTTTGTTTAACTCACGATGGAGTAGTGCTAAATCTTTTTCTGTTGATATTTTAATAACCATATTTAAGAAATCATCCTGATCAAGATATCCATACGGTTTTGTTAAATATATTGAAGAACAAACTCCAACATTTGTAGAGTCCAGTTTTTCTATTGAAGTGATGGCTTTTTTAATATTGGTTAACTTATCCCCTTGATTTGAACCAATACCTATATAAACAATATTTTTATTTGGCATTGTTATTTAATTCTTCTCTTGTTTTAACTACTTCAACTTCAACACTGTCAACTACACCGCCTAATGGTGGATTTTCTTTTCTTACTCTGACAGCAACTTTTGTGATTCGCGGAAAATTTAATAATAATTCTTCAGCTATAATTAGTGCAACTGATTCTATTAGATAATATTTCCTTTCTAGAGCAAGTTTGTTCATAAATTGATATACTCTCATATAATCGATTGTGTCATTTAAATTATCTGTTTTTGCGGTAGGTGAAAAGTCAGTGTAAATGTCAACATCTGTTTCATATTGGCTACCGACACTTTGCTCTTCCGAACGGACTCCGTGATATCCGTAAAAAACTGCTTTTTTTATTCTTATAATGTTTTCCATATTCTCCTATAAATATTTTTTATGTATGCTGCTGTTATTTCGAAGGAGTGCACGACTGAGAAATCTTTACTACTATTAAAAAAATTTCTCATCCCAATAAACTTGGGATACGAAATAACAAATGAATTATCTCATCGCAATTACACCCAAAGCTCTTCCGGATATTTTCGCATCCCTTCTGTATGAATGGAGTAAATTATTTTCTTCAAAACTGCATAATTGGGATTTTTCAATATTTTCTTTTTTAACACCGTAATTTAACAATATATCATAATTAACTGCAGATACATCCAATAAAAATTTATCCGCTTTTTTTTGAAGATATTTATCGTCAAACTGTTCTGCCACTTCATTTCCAACCTCATAATTTTTTTGACTGATTGAAGGTCCGATAAAAACGATAAGATTTGAAGGTGAAGAATCAAAATCAGCAGTTAATTTATCTAGTGTAAATTTTAATATTTTTTTTGCTGTCCCTCTCCATCCCGAATGAACGGCTGCAATCACTTTATTTAGTTTATCATATATAAATATTGTAGAACAATCAGCAGAACTTACCGCAAGACCAATTCCTTTTTCCTTGGTAATCAAAGCATCGCTGTCTTCATAAATTCCACCTTTTTTTACTTCTGTTATGTTTGTATTGTGAATTTGCTTTTGAAGAGCAATATTTTCGGAACTTAACTCCAAAGCATGGAAAAAGGTCTCTCTGTTTTTTAAAACATTTTCTTTTTTATCACCGACTGAAAGTGACATATTAAAATAAAATGGTTCAGACCTATTTAGACCTCTTTTTGTACTAAAGCCGAAAGTTAATTCAGGATATTTCTTAAATATTGAAGATTTAATTATTAGCATAGCTGATTAAAATATAAGAAACTATATACTAAAATAAGTAAAAATGATGATGGGAATTATTCATTAAAATTACTTTTAAAAGATTTAGTATATTTCAAAAACTAATAATAAAAACTTAACATTTTAGGGTACGTATTTTGAAAATTTTAGTATGTAATGACGATGGAATAAGCTCACCGGGTATATTTGCGCTTGTAAAAGAATTAAAAAAAATAGCTGATGTAACTGTTATTGCCCCAATAAAAGAACAAAGTGCTGTTGGACACGCAATTACAATGCAAGTGCCTCTCAGAGTGATAGAATACAGAATAAACGGCACTTTATTCGGTCTTGCTGTAGACGGAACACCCGCTGACTGTATCAAAATTGGCATTAGAAATTTAATGGATTCTCCACCGGATCTAGTCGTTTCAGGTATAAATCACGGCAGTAATACAGCTATAAATATAATTTATTCAGGTACAGTTTCTGCTGCACGTGAGGCAGCAATAATGGATGTGCCTTCTATGGCTGTTTCTGTAACTAATCATAACGTAAAAGATTTTTCTTTTTCAGCAGAATTAACGAAACAATTGATCGAAAATATCCCTTTTAAGGAATTACCCACAGGTACACTTTTAAATGTTAATATACCTGATCTACCTAAAGAACAAATTCAAGGAATTAAGATCACAGCTCAAGGTAAATCAAAGTGGGATGATATTTATGAGAAAAGAATTGACCCATACGGTAAAGATTATTACTGGCTAACAGGAAATCTTCTTCAATTAGATAAAGAGATTGAAACAGATCAAGGAGCAATTAATAAATATTTTGTGTCTGTCACACCAATTCATTTTGACTTGACGGATTATGAAACTTACAATAAAATGAGCAGTTGGAATATAGAAAATTTGCTTAACGGAAAATAAATGGAAATTTATCAGATTGATGCATTTACGAACAAACCATTTTGCGGCAATTCTGCCGGTGTAACATTTGGTGATGGATTAACTGACGAAATTAAGCAAAAAATAGCAAAAGAAATGAACCTTGCTGAAACAGCCTTCCTTTCAAATTCCGGTAAAGCTAATTATCGTCTTCAATGGTTTACTCCATCAGTGGAAGTTGACCTGTGTTGTCATGGTACAATTGCTTCTCTTCATTTTTTAAAAGAGCATTCTTTAATTAAAAATGGTCAGACTATTACATTTGATACAAAATCCGGATTACTTAAATGCAAAATGGAAGATGACAAATATTTTATGCAAATACCTCTTTATAATATGGAAAAATTTATTGATGAAAGAGATCAAATATTATCAGCATTGGGTATTTCTGAAAATAATTTAGATAAAGATATTCCCTGGATTTTGTTAGAGAATACAAATTTGTATATCTGTATTAAAAGTCTGGAAGATTTAAAAAACTTATCACCTGATTTTAAAGCACTTATTAGAATATCAGAAACAAACAATAAAATAGGTGGTTTTGCACTTTTCACATTAGAAACAATAGAAGAAACTAGTTTTACTCATTCCAGATATTTTGTGCCCTTTTATGGCATTGATGAAGACACGGTAACAGGCTCAGTTAATGGTCCATTATTACCGGTACTTAAATATTTAAATTTAATTACGGATGAACAAATGAATCAAGGATTAACATTTGAGCAGGGTGATTTTATGGAAAGAACCGGAAGAGTATTTGTAAAATTTTATCCAAAAGAAAATGAACTTTATATATCGGGCAGTGCTGTTACAGTTATTAAAGGTGAAATAATATTTTAATGTTAGCAATGGAAAATATTGGGATTCATTTTACCGGAAATATCTTTCTTTTAATTTTGGGTTCTTTATCAGCAATATTTTTCACTATTTATGCTTACCGAATTACAATCCCAAACATAAGTAAAGCATATAAAATCTTTCTAATCACTATACGTTCTATAGCTGTTCTGCTATTATTGCTTCTGATTTTTGAACCGATCTTAACATATATGAATAAGCTAACTATAACTCCATATAACTTGATCTTTGTTGATAATTCCAAATCAATAAGTGTTAATAAAAACATAAATGAGATAAAATCATTAATTAATAATTCTAATAATAAAGAAAATGTTAATGTTTATACTTTCGGATCAAAAATAACTGAAATTGATAAAGACAGTTTAAATAGAATTGACTACTCAGAAGCATCAACGGATTTTAGCAAAATATTTAAATTCATTTCTAATAATAATTTTGATATTTCTTCATTAACTATAATCAGTGATGGAAATATTACCGAAGGTATTTCACCAATATATGAATCAGAGAAATTAAATTTTCCTATTTATACAATTGGAATTGGAGATACTACAATTAAAAAAGATGTGTCCATAAGTAAGGTTGATTTTAATAAATACATTTATACCAATACACCCACCCAAATATCCGCTACAATAAATAATACATTGTTTCCTAATAAAACTGTTTATGTATCTTTTTTTGAAGATAATAAGTTGATTGAAAGAAAGAATATAGCTTTAACAAAGGATGGTATAAATAATTTATCTTTTGATTATTTACCTGCGGATTACGGAGAAAAGAAACTCAGTATTAAAATAGAAAATTTAGTTGTAGAAGAAAACATTAATAACAATACTAAAACTTTTTTTATCAATGTTCTAAAATCAAAATTAAAAATACTTTTAATTTCCGGATCGCCTTCAAATGATCTCTCAATATTAAAGACAACTCTAAATGGCAATAAAGATTATTCTGTAAATTCACTTACTCTTATTTCAAATAATACTTTTTTAGAAAAAGAAAACATTAATAATCTTTTAGACAGTTCAGATATATATTTTCTAATAGGATTTCCATCAATCTCAGCAAGTACAGAATTCATAACAAAGATTAAAAACAAAATTAATATTGAAAAGAAGCCGTTTTTATTCCTTTTATCCAATAATATAGATTTTGTGATGCTTAATCTCATTATTGATGAGCTGCCTTTTAATTTGAATAATACTAATAATAATGTTAATGAAGTTATACCTTCTGTAATAAAATCAGAATTATCAAATCCAATATTACAAATATCAGATGAAGATATACTAAAAAGCTGGAATAATTTACCTCCGGTTTATCAATCCATATCTGATTTTATAGTTAAACCCGGTGCAAAAGTTTTATCAGAGATAGTGCTAAATAATATCCAAATTAAAAAACCATTAATTATTTCAAATAATATAGCCGGGAAAAGATCAATTTCAATTCTTGCAAGTGAAATATGGAGATGGAAATTAATAGGTGAAAATGGAAAAAATAATTTTTTTGATAGATTAATCTTTAATAGTGTGAAGTGGTTGAACTCCGATGAAAACAAAAAGAGAATTATTATAAAACCAGCTAAAAAATTATTTGCATTAAATGAAGATGTTGAATTTACTGCACAAATTTATGATGAATCATTAAATCCAATTTCTAATGCTGATGTAAATGCCATAGTAAAACATATAAAAACTAATACTTCTACGAATATTAATTTCACTTCAAAAGGAAATGGATTATACGAGGGTGTTTTGCAAACAAATGTATCTGAAGATTATTCATTTACTGGGACAGCATCCCTAAATGGTAAATTGCTCGGAAATGATTCAGGGAAATTTAATATAGGTGAGATTGATCAGGAGTTAGCGAACACTAAATTAAACTCAGAATTATTAAAATTGATTAGTAATAATACTAATGGATTGTATTTTCCTATTTCGAAAGCGAATGAATTTGTAAAACTACTTAGTGACAAAAAAATGAATAATGAGACCACAAAATTAATTAAAAGTGAAATTAGTCTTTGGTCAGATGAATGGTTTTTAATAATTATTGTGTTATTATTTAGTATTGAATGGTTTATAAGAAAAAGATTAAATATGATGTAATTTTTATTTGTCATTCTGAGTCCCGATAGATCGGGATGAAGAATCTATTACTTTTTATTATTTGAGATTCTTCGTCATCCGTTTGTTAACGGATTCCTCAGAATGACCAAAGAGTTAACTATCAATATATAAGATCTAAAATATGTCAAATAACTTTTTCATATCATTGTTAGATTTTTTTATTCCTCGTTTCTGTCCGGCTTGCAAACAAAAATTATCCGTAATTGAAATTTCAATTTGCGATAGATGTATAAATTCTATAACTCCAGCTCCATCAGAATTAATAGATTTGGAATTCAAAAAAAAATTTCTTTATAAAAATTTGGTGTCAGGTTTCACTACTCCCTTTGTATTTGAAAAAGACAAAGAGCTACAAGATATTATTCATTCAATTAAATATTATAATAAGTTTGGCGTTGGTGAAAGGCTGGGAGAAATAATTGCTGAAAAATGTGAAGAGAAGATCCAAGGTTGGAAAATTGATCTAATTGTTCCAATTCCACTGCATCAATTAAAGAAAGTAAACAGAGGTTATAATCAATCATTTTACATAGCAAAAGGATTAGGAAAAAGTTTAGATATTGAAGTAAAACAAAATATCTTAAAGAGAATTAAGTTCACACAAACTCAAACAGCATTGACATTAGAAGAAAGACAGGAAAATGTAGAAGATGCATTCAAAACAAGAAAGATAAATAGAGTTCAAGGTAAAAATATATTACTTGTTGATGATGTAATTACAACCGGTGCTACTGTTAACGAATGCGCTAAAGTTTTGATATATAGTGGAGCTGATAAAGTTTATGCTTGTTCTTCAGCAATTGCTTAATAAATTACATTTTTTCAGGTGCTGAAACACCAAGAATCTGCAAACCGTTTTTAATAACTGTTTTAGTTGCAATTGCTAGTGCAATTCTTGCTTCAGCTAAATCTTTTTCAGAACCCATAATTCTGCAGAATGTATAAAATTTATGAAAATGTGCTGCTAATTC
>PFGS01000287.1:7927-9357 GCA_002783525.1 Ignavibacteriales bacterium CG12_big_fil_rev_8_21_14_0_65_30_8
ATTACAAATTCTGTGAGTTTCAAATAATCGGGCACTAAGTTCAATTTCATCTTTAAATTGTCTTAATTTTTTGATCAACATTTTCTCTTCATCTTTAACCAAAAGCTCTAAATGTTTTGTGCTTGCTTCCAACTTTTCATCTTTAATCATTTTTAAGATAGAACAAATTCTTGCGTGAGCATACTGCAAATAAAATACAGGATTTTCATCTGATTGTGTTTTTGCAAGTGCAAGATCAAAATTCATGTGTGATGATACATCACGCATATTAAAGAAATATCTAACTACATCACTACCAACCTCTTTAGTTAATTCATCCAATGTAATAAAGTTAGCTTTACGCGTAGACATTTTAACAATTTCACCTTTTTCCAAAATTGTAACAAATTGGTGAATAACAATTTTAACTTTTCCCGGATCTTTTCTGACAGCTTTTAATCCTGCAAGTACATCAGGATAAGTTGCATTGTGATCGGAGCCGAAAAGGTCAACCATAAGGTCGTATCCCCTTTCAAACTTAGTAATATGATATGCAATGTCAGGCAAACGGTAAGTTGGTTCTCCGGTTGTCTTTATTATAACTTTATCCTGTTCTCCTCCAAGCTTGGTAAGTTTAAACCAAACAGCGCCGTCTTTTTCGTAGGAAAGATTTTTCTTTTTTAGTTCTGCAAGTAAACTTTTTATTTTACCTTCATCGTATAATTTTTTTTCATTGTAAAATATATCATGCTGGATTTTTAAATCTGCTAATGTTGTTTTAATATCATCAAAAATTTCCGTTTCTGCTTTATCTTTAAATATTCCTTCAGGATTTTCTGCTTTTAAAGTATCACCATTTTCATCAATTAATTTTTGAGCAATATCTTTAATGTATTCCCCTTGGTAATAATCTTCAGGGAAAGATAATTCCTCACCTAATAATTCTAAATATCTTAGTTTAACTGAATCACCGAGCACACGCATTTGTCTACCGGCATTATTAAAATAATATTCTCTATCAACATTATAACCAACCCATTCAAGAATATTTGCAAGTGTATCGCCAACAACAGCGTTTCGTCCGTGTCCAACTGTTAAAGGTCCCGTAGGATTTGCAGATACAAATTCAACATTAGCTTTTTTATTTTTGAATAAATTAGATTTTCCAAAATCATCCCCTTGCTCTAAAATTTCATCAATTATTTTTGAAGAGAATGAATCTGTGAAATAAAAATTGATAAATCCCGGTCCGGCAATTTTAATATCTTTAATGATTTTGTCTGAATAAGTAAGAGAAGAAATTATTTCTTCAGCAATAGCTCTTGGATTTTTTTTTAATTTTTTGCTTAGTATCATTGCTATGTTGCTAGATTGGTCCCCGTGCTCAGGATTTTTTGGTACTTCAAGCAAAAAGTTTTGGTTTTGCAGATAATCTAGTTTTTCAGATAATT
>PFGS01000006.1:0-8418 GCA_002783525.1 Ignavibacteriales bacterium CG12_big_fil_rev_8_21_14_0_65_30_8
AATCAAAACTTATAAATTCCAATTTTGATTTTTCAGCTATTGCCAGAAAAGTTGTCATCAAACAAATAACTGCAGATGAAACATATAAATGTTCAGGTGACCATGTGTTAGGAATTCCTTTTTCAAATTCCGGTGGCGTGGCAACATTTATAGAAGGGAAGCCATCAGAGGATAATACTCCTAATCTTCCTTCTTTCCAGGTTACACTTGTTTTATAATAGTGTGTTGTTTCCATATTTCCTTTTTTTTTATTTAATGTGATGTTTCTTTTTGCAATTAGATTCTAAGTGAGTTGACATAATAAATCAAAGTTATTATCTTAATAGGAGTAAAATATCTGATTATATCATTTAAATAAATTTACATATTTTGGGTATTAAATTAACCATCATTTTATAAAATGACTATAATATTTTCAAAAAAATGTGAATACGGACTTCAAGCCTGTTTGTATTTAGCTGCTAACAAAAAGGATGAAGTTTATACCTCAGATGAAATTGCAAAGCAGTTAAAAATTCCCAAAGAGTTTGTCTCAAAAATTTTACAAAGTTTAACTGCAAGCGGACTTATTTCATCAAAGAAAGGAAAGAATGGTGGATTTTCTTTAGCTAAAGATCCCCAAAAAATTAAACTTATAGATATTGTTGCAGCTATTGACGGATTAGACATTTTTGAAAATTGTGTTTTAGGTTTTCCAAATTGTTCATCTGATACACCTTGTCCGGTTCATAATAAGTGGGGTGAACTAAGAACAAAAGCTTATCAAATGTTAACTGAAGAAACTTTAGATGTATTTAAGGAAACAACATTAACTAAAATTAATAATTTATAAAATTTTTTATAGTAAAATCAGATAATAATATCTGATTTAATAAACTTTAATGGAGCTGTTATGAATCAAAATAATTTTTTAGAAAAAACTTTGTCAGAAATAGTAACTGAAAATTATAAATATGCAGATATTTTTGAAAAGCATAATTTAGACTTTTGCTGTAACGGAGATGTAAATTTTTTAGATGCGTGCAAAAAAAATAACATTGATTCTTCTGTTTTAACAGAAGAATTAAATGGAATCAGTAAGCAAAAGAAAGATGAAAATAATTATGAAAATTGGAAGTTGGATTTTTTGGTAGATTACATTATAAACAATCATCATAAATATGTAACTGAAAGCATACCAAAAATTAATGAACATCTTAATAAAATAGTAGAAAAGCATAGTGATAATCATCCGGAACTTTTAGATATTCAAAAGTATTTTTCAATTGTATATAAAGATCTTCAAATGCATATGATGAAAGAAGAAAAAATATTATTTCCTTATATCAAACAGATGGTATTTGTTCAGGATGGTAGTTCAAAAAAAGAAGCTCCTTATTTTGGAACTATAAAAAATCCAATTAATATGATGGAAGAAGAACATAAAAATGCAGGTGATCTTTTAAAAAAGATAAAAGATATTTCAAATAATTATACTGTTCCGGAAAATGGTTGCAATACATACAAAGTAACCTTAGAAGGGTTAAAAGAATTTGAAGAAGATCTTCATAAACATGTTCATTTAGAAAATAATATTTTATTCCCCAAATCAATCAAATTAGAGGAATTATTATACTCTTCAAATTAACATCCTGACGATTTAATAAACTATTCGTCGAAATAATTAACCGTTTGTAGAATGTAGGTTGTTATTTTTATTAAATATTGAATCTTTGTATTTGGAATTAAAAGATTTTCGTTAATTCCAAAATGCTTTAAAACTATAACTATTGTATCGAAGATAATATGGAAAGGAGTCAAGAAAAAGACTTTAATGAATTAATTGGTAGGGCAAAGGAACACCATTTAAAAGGCGAACTTGATATTGCAATTGCACAATACACATCACTTTTAAGTAAACATGCTACTTCTGAGTTACATTGTTTATTAGGTTGGGCATATTATTTAACAGGTAATTTCAATGATGCAATAAATCAATGCAGATATGCAATAGAATTGGATGCTAATTATGGCAGTGCATACAATGACTTAGCCTGTTATCTTATTTTTGAAAAAAGAGATGATGCCGCAATTCCTTGGCTAGAAAAAGCTGTTGTGTTAGAAAATTATTCAGAAAAGCATTTACCTTATTATAACTTAGGTAGAGTTTACGAGAAAAAAGGAATGTGGTTTATTGCTAAAAAAAGTTATGAAGCATCACTTTCATTAATGCCTGATTATGAAAAAGCTAAAACAGCATTGAATAGAATATATGGGTTCTTGAATTAAAAATTTTTATGATTTCATTCTCAAACCCTTTTCTTCGTGGATAAAGAGCCAGCTACAGATCCTTCCTATATTTAATTCTTCATAATTATTCCAATAAGTTTTTGTTCTTACATGAGTAGAACTAGTATCGCTATCTGAAATAGCTTCTGCTTCTTTAATTAATTCAGATAATCTTTTTTGCCATCTTTTTATATTACTTGTTCTTAGATCTACCCAACCCTCAGTAGCCCATTTTTCTTTATTTTCTTTTGTAATGACTAATTCGTTCTCACCTCTGAATGGAGGTATTTTTATATTCTCAGCCCGAAGTAATGTATTACCATCAGGTAAAAGAATTGGTATACCTATTGATATTATTTGATTACGAAGTGTATCATTTGTTACAATGATATTATTACATTTTTCTGATAGACTTTTAACGTTGTCTTTTATAACATCTTTCATTGATTTATGGATCAAACTTATCAGATAAATTTCGTACAGCAATTTTGAAAGTCTTGGAGGACCCAATAATTCAAAAGCCACACTATCTACACCATTAATTTTTTCTAACTCATTTAGTTTATTTACTGCAGCGTGTTGCATATAACCTGCTCTATATGTAGGCTCCATTGTAGCATGGTCTAGTGAACTTACAATATCATGGCCGGTATTACCGCCTCTTATTTCAAAAATAACAACATCAGCTATTTCTTCGGGAGTTACAAATTCCATTTGCTTTTGTGCAGTGATAGTTTCAAATTCACCTTTTGAAAAAATTCCATTTTCACCGGTATCAATAAAAACTGATTTTAAAACTTTACCTGACTTTTTATATTTTTGATTTGTTTTCAGTTCTAATTTTTTATTTAATTTTACAGCCTGTGTTAAAGGAACATCATATAATTCTATTGGTTTTCCATTTCGTTTAATTTCCCCAAATTCAATTTTTTTCCAAGCAATTGCACCTGTTGGTTTAATCTCTTTAGTAATTGGTCCTTCAGGAGTTCTTGCCATTAAAAATAATAATAAAGTATGTGCACCTGCAATAGAAGATTTACTTAATAAAACTCTTGATGGTTTTTCTTCACTATGAGTGTATGGAATATTAAGACCCATTCCACCCGTACCGCTTGTTCCAATTTTTATATAGGTCTCTGTATTAACATTAATCATACAAGTATAAAGTAGTTGAACGTGTCTTATTAATTGTGGAATATAAAGTGTACATAATAACATTTCTGTACTTGAAATTATATCTTCATATTTAGCTTTGTTCTTAATTTGTTTTGAAATATGTCTGTAAGAAGTATAAATATCCTGATATGCTATTGCTGTAGCTGTGTTTATACAATCAATTATTATATCCGGTTTATATTTTTTAGTAAGTGTATAGAGTGAAGATTTTTTTAATATCTCATCAGAAAGTTCATCCATAATGTCCGACATTAAAACCTTTCTCTTTTTGGGATCGGATAAGATTTCACCTCTGGGTATATTTTTAAATTCATTTCTTACAAAAACATCTCCACCCAAAGGGACAAAATAATTTTTTCCTTTTTCAGGGAACTGTTCATGTAAATTTTTAACAGCTTCTTCTGCTTCTGATAACCTTAATGAAGATATAATTATACGTGATGGATTACTCTTGATAATTTTTTTAGCTATTGCACTTCCAACTAAACCAAAACCGCCAAGAATTAGTACAGATTTATTTCGGATATTCATAATGCCCCTTATGATGAATAAAATAGTTATTAAAATTAAGATTTGTAAAGCATATAGGCAATCAATGTTCTTTAATATATTATTTTAAATTGATATACTTTAATTGTATTTGTAAATTAGCATTCATATATAGTTATATATTAAATTTTGTTTTTATTAATGGAGCAGTATGAAAGTAAGTGAAATATTAAAAACTGAAAATATAATTCCCAGCTTAAAAGCTACCACAAAAAAAGATGCTATAAATGAACTGATAGATTTATTTAAAAATGATGAAAGAGTAATAAATTTGGAAGAGATAAGAAATTCTATTTTTAGCAGAGAAGAAATTATGTCAACCGGAGTTGGTAAAGGATTTGCGATACCTCATGGAAAAACAAACGCAACTACGGAAGTACTTTCAGCTTTTGGTATTGCCAGAACACCTATTGATTTTCAATCATTAGACGGAAATCCAGTACAATTAATTTTTTTACTCATTGGCAGAGATAACATGGTTAGCATGCATATAAAACTTTTAAGCCGTATCTCAAGACTTATGAATGAAGATGAGTTTAGAAAAAAATTATTAAATACTGAAACATCTGAAGAATTATATAAAATATTTAAAGAAGAGGAAGAAAAGCTAATTCTTGTTTAGCAATTTATTTTTATGATCAAAGCAATTAAAGGAACTAAAGATATTCTTCCTGATAGCATCCGGAATTGGAAATATTTTGAAGATGTAATTACTTCCGTTTTCAAAATTTATAATTATGAAGAGATAAGAACTCCAATATTTGAAGAGACTTCACTGTTTGCCAGAGGAATCGGAGAAGCTACTGATATAGTCGGTAAGGAAATGTACACTTTTGAAGATAGAAGCAAAACAAGTGTTACATTAAAACCGGAGATGACCGCTTCAGTTGTTCGTGCATTTATTGAACATTATTTAGGTAAAAGACAACCCTTTAATAAACTTTATTATATATCACCAATGTTCAGGCAGGAAAGACCACAAGCAGGAAGACTAAGGGAATTTCATCAATTTGGTGCTGAAGCATTGGGTAGCGGCTCACCTTTGCTTGATGTTGAAATGATAAATATTGCATATGACATTCTTAAAGGAATGGGATTGAAAGACCTCACCATAAAAATCAATTCACTTGGTACTCCGGATTCGCGTAAAAATTATACTAAAGTATTAAAAGATTTTTTAAAGGATAAAGAAAATTTACTTTCAACTGAAAGTAAGGATAGAATTAAAAAAAATATTTTAAGAATTTTTGACAGCAAACATAAAAATGATATCAAGGTGATGAAAAACGCACCAAAATTATTAGATTATTTGGATAGTGAAAGCTTGGAAGATTTTGAGCAAGTTAAATCAATATTAAAATCTCTAAAAATTCCTTTTGAAGTTGATGCGTCATTGGTGAGAGGATTGGATTATTACACAAAACTAACTTTTGAAATTATCAGCGGAAAGGTCGGCTCTCAAAGTGCTCTTTGCGGCGGCGGAAGATATGATCTGCTAGTTGAACAACTTGGTGGGGAACCGACACCCGGAACCGGTTTTGCAGCCGGAATGGAAAGAATTTTAATGGCCTGTGAAAATGAAAAATCATTTGAAATACAACAATCATCAATTAAATTATATATAGTTTGTTTGGATAAAAATTTAAATGCAAACGCCTTTAGTTTTGCACAAACTTTAAGAAGCAATAATATCTCAGCAGAAATTGATTATTTAAATAGAAGTGTAAAAGCACAAATGCGAGATGCTAACAAACTGAATGCTGAATATGTACTATTCTTTGGTGGTGAAGAATATAAAGCTAACAACGCACAATTAAAAAATATGGCATCAGGCGAACAGGAAATAATTTCACTAGATAATGTTTTAAACAAAATAAAATAATATTATGTATCCAGAATTATTTAAGATAGGTCCGTTTACAATTTATAGCTATGGCTTGATGGTCGGTATAGCATTTATTGTTGCTAACTATCTTTTAACCAAAGAATTTGAAAGAAGAAAACTTGCAAAAAATCTTTCAACGGAGATTACACTTTTAGCAATAGTCTTTGGAATTATTGGCGCTAAACTATTCCACCTTTTTGAAAACTGGTCTGAATTTTTATCTGATCCGATGATGGCATTTTCACCTGGCGGACTTACATTTTACGGCGGTTTAATTTTATCAATTATTGCCATTTGGATTTTCCTAAAAAGAAAGAAAATTCCATTTTTACTTATCGCTGATTCCGTTTCACCTGCTTTAATTTTAGCTTATGGAATTGGTAGAATTGGTTGTCATCTTTCAGGGGATGGAGATTATGGAATACCTACAAATTTACCTTGGGGAGTTGATTATTCCCACGGTACAGTTCCACCGCATTATATGTTTCAAGGCACTGAATGGGCAAAACAATATCCAAACGGAATATTCCCGGACACAACACCGCTTCACCCAACACCAATTTATGAGTTTCTTTTGTGTGTAATAATTTTTGTTATACTTTGGAAATTAAGGACAAAAGAATGGGCTTTGGGAAAACTATTTATGCTTTATTTAATATTTGCAGGTCTAGAAAGATTTGTAATTGAATTTATAAGACTGAATCCAAAAATTCTTTTAGGATTTACTGAGGCACAATTGATTTCTATTGTTATGATAGCAGTAGGTGTTTTTGGATGGATGTTACTTGGCAAAAAAGAAATTAGTAAATAGTTTTATTTATGGCATTAATCATTGGCAGAAAACCTGTCTTAGAAGCTATCAACTCCAATAAAAATATTGAGCAGGTTATTCTTCGCTTTGGACAATCAGGCGGAATAATTAATGCAATAAGAGCAGCTACAAAGAAAAGAAATATAAAGCTAACCGAACTCTCCAAAAACAAATTTGATGAACTTGTACCAAATAAAAACTCCCAGGGTGTTGCAGCAAAAATTTCAGAAAGAGAATATTTAACACTTGATGAATTAATTTTACAAACTAAAAATGTTGAGCAACCGCTATTTGTAATTTTGGAAGAGATACAAGATGTGCATAATGTAGGTGCAATTTTAAGAACCGCCGAATGTGCAAATGTTAACGGAGTAATAATTACTAAAAGAAACAGCGCACCTTTAAATGAAACAGTTGCAAAAATTTCAGCCGGAGCTGTTGAACATTTAAAAATTTGTCAGGTTACAAATCTTTCACAGACAATTGACACACTAAAACAAAACGGTTACTGGATTGTAGGCAGCTCTTTAGAAAATGCAGTTGATTATTCTACTATAGATTATAATATGCCAACAGCACTTATAATGGGAAATGAACAAAAAGGGATTAGAAGATTAACTTTTGAAAAATGTGATCATTTAATAAAAATTCCAATGGAAGGGAAAATACAATCTTTAAATGTTTCTGTCTCTACTGGTGTTATTTTATTTGAGATTTTAAGACAAAGAAAAAATATTTAGAATCCAACTTTTACAATAGTGTCATTCTGAATCTCGATTGTCGGGATGAAGAATCTTCCTTATTTGATTTTGGGTAGAGATATTTCGTCCATCGGATGATGGACTCAATATGACAATTCAAAATATTAAAAATTAAATTATTAGTTTTACCTTTAATAATTCCATTCATTATTTAATCAAAAAATGTTAAATTTATTCTGTTATTAGTTACTAATAATGAAAGAGGATACAAAAATGTTCTTAGAACTTTCCAAAAAAATATTACTAATTTCAATAATAATTATCTCATTCTCATTCAGTAATTTATATGCTCAAAAGGGTGGATTTGTTGATAAAATTTCTGTTGCCCAAGGCGATATTTTAACTTTTTATATATCTAGTAGTGTCCCAAAATTTGTTCTTAAATTTTATAAACTTGAAAATACTCAAATATTTAAAACCGAAAGCGATAGTGTTAGCGGTATAGTACAATCAGTGTCTAGTACAGCATATGTGGATGGTGTAAATTGGAGTCCTACTCTTCAATTTCAAATTCCTCTTAATTGGGAAACCGGAATATACAGAGCACAGTATCCAATAACATCTAATCCTGATATTATTGCAGCAATTATTTTTATTGTTAAAGAAGATAATCCGGGATCATTTTCAAAAACACTTTATATTTTAAGTACAAACACCTGGAATGCTTATAATAATTTTGGCGGAAAAAGTATCTACGAATTTAACTCAACAGATAATGTTCGATCATTCAAGGTTTCATTTCATAGACCTTTTGCAAGAGACCTCGGAATTTTTGGCGCACCGGATTACTACGTTTATGCTAATAAATTAATTAATTGGGCTACAAATAATAATATATTATTAGAAATGGCATCAATGTATGATCTGGATGCAAATCCAAATTTATTAGACAATTATGATATTTTATTTCTTGCCGGACATAATGAATACTGGTCTATGGATGAAAGAATACAAGTAGAAAATTTTGT
>PFGS01000006.1:8508-9728 GCA_002783525.1 Ignavibacteriales bacterium CG12_big_fil_rev_8_21_14_0_65_30_8
TAAAGATAAAAATCTTGATAAAACCGCAAATCCATCAATACCAGACTCACTTGTAACAGTTAATTGGTGGGCAGACCCTGTAATGAAACCAGTAAATATTTTATTTGGAGCTGACTTTAGAGAAGGAGGTTTTGTTAATTATGACTTTTTACTAAAACAAGACGGTTATGGTGATTATGCTGCATTCAATACTCATTATTGGGTGTTTAATGGCACAGGATTAAAAGAGGGAGATGAATTCGGATTTGAAAGAGAACTTGTTGGGTATGAAGCTGACGGCGCTTTGTATTATTATAATAATGGTGTCCCCACTGTAATAGATACTTTGGATGAACCACAAAATTATAGGATATTTGGAGTATCACCAACACGTAGAGCCGAAACCGAAGATGTGCCATACGGGCATGCAACCATGGGATTATTTACAAACACAAATGGCGGAGCTGTTTTTAACGGAGCAACCACTAACTGGGTAAATGCTCTTTATACAGATTTGGAAAATAATATAGTTCCGGATACTACTGTAGATAGAATTACAAAAAATGTTTATAATAAATTTAAAGAGAACAGACTGCCGCCTGAAATTGTATCCTGGTCCCCGTTTATGACTGATAATAAAACTATAAATTTTGATCCTGTTGTTATTAATTCAAGAGATGTACTGGTTTCACCCGGTATTCACAACTGCTTTCTGTAAATGTTGTAGATCCGAAAAATCAAACTATGTCATACCAATGGAAATTAAACGGTCAACCCGTTGGTACTAACACCAATTCTTATAATTTTAATAATAATGAATCTACAGTTCAGTTTACAAAATTTACAGCTACAGTTTTTGTTTATAATGCTGTGGATACTTCATCAATAAGTTGGAATATTTATGATAATGCTTTGGTAATAAACGAAATACCTGGCGCTATAGTAAATCAAGGTGAAAGTTATTCATATCAAGTTGAAACTTTCAATTTTAATCGAGATTCACTTGTATACTCACTAATTAATAATTCACCAACTTGGCTGAATATTAATTCTGAAACTGGTTTAATAACAGGTGTAGCCCCGTTAACCAATAGTTCCTCTCAGGTTACTGTTTTTGTCTCAGATCAAAGCAATAATTCAGACGCAAGATCTTATAATTTAAATGTTGTTACAGGCATTGTATTTGAAAATACTGTACCAAATAAATATGAATTATTTCAAAACTATCCCAATCCATTTAA
>PFGS01000258.1:0-1010 GCA_002783525.1 Ignavibacteriales bacterium CG12_big_fil_rev_8_21_14_0_65_30_8
ATTATGAATTCAAAATTCAGCATTCAACATTCACAATTATAAATTAGGGATTCCAGATTATGTCAGGTTTTCCGGCAATTTTATTTTCATAACGAGAAAGAACAAAAAACAGGTCCGATAATCTATTTAAATATACAATAATGTTTTTATTTATTTTTTCAGTCTTTTCTAATTCAACTATTTCTCTCTCAGCTCTTCTACAAACAGCTCTGCTAACATGTAAAAGTGAACCACTCTTTGTACCTCCCGGTAAAATAAATGATTTTAATTCATCCAGCTCTTTCTGAAATCTATCAATATTTTCTTCAGTAAAACTAATAAAACTATTGTCTATTCTAAAAACATTTATCTTTTTAGTTTTTTCATTTTCCGGTGTTGCTAAATCAGCTCCTAAAACAAACAGCTTTTCTTGTATTTTCTGAAGTAACTCTCTAACTCTACTATCAGCAGTTTCAACTACTGTTAATCCTATAAACGAGTTCAACTCATCAATGGTTCCATAAGCCTTTAATCTTTGAGCCGACTTTTTAACCCTTTCACCACCAAATAAAGATGTTTCACCTTTGTCGCCTGTTTTAGTGTAAATTTTCATTTCTTAAAAGGTAAATTATGTATTGATACTTTTATCTTTTCACCTGAATTTAGATTCAAATGTAATTCCTTATTTTCTAAAAATGATCTTCTTATTAAAGCTAAACCAAAAGATTTTTTATCGTGTTCACAATAACTTAATGAAGTTAATTCTCCAGCTTCAGCATCAGAGTTATCAAATAGTTTTGTAGGCAATTGAATATTAACATCAGAATTTATTGAAATGCATTTTAATTGTTGCTGAACTTTTTGATAAGTATCAAGCCTGGCAATGATTTCTTGTCCTATATAACATCCTTTTTTAAAATTAACAAATTCCAATAGTCCTAATTCGTGTGGATTATAATTATCATTTATTTCTTGTGGTGCTGAAGGGAATCCTTTTTTAATTCTATATAAATTATAGGCATCTTCTCCTA
>PFGS01000258.1:1029-1555 GCA_002783525.1 Ignavibacteriales bacterium CG12_big_fil_rev_8_21_14_0_65_30_8
TCCCTTGTTTTCCATTAGATATTCAATTAATTGTTTCCCCGTACTTTGATCTGATATCATCCAATATTTAAGATCTCCATTCTGTTCAAAAAGTTTTAGTATAAAGAATATCATTCCTTCAGTATTTATTACTTTTAACTGGTTACCCTGCATTTCTCCAATTTCATTCCCTCCAATCAAAGTAATAAATGAATGAGCCTGAGGACCAAGTAATTCAATCAAAGAATATTTTTGATCTGAATCAGTAATTGTAACATCATCAGCTATAATATATCTGGAGATCCAACGATAAATTTTATCTTTATTTTCTGCATTACAAATCAAGAGATTATAATCCTCAAAATTTACTACAGTTGTCAGATCAATAATTCTTCCCTTTTCAGTTGTAAAAAATGTTCTTTGTAACTGGCCTTTTTGTAAATCTTTTAAAGAGTTGGTTGCAATTCTATTAAGAAAATCTAATGTATCTTTCCCTTTTAATTCAAAAATATGCTTACGCGATAAATAATGAAGTGCAACACCATTA
>PFGS01000258.1:1622-1923 GCA_002783525.1 Ignavibacteriales bacterium CG12_big_fil_rev_8_21_14_0_65_30_8
CACCGGATAACTCTTTTAAATAATCTATAACATGAAATTCTATATTTTCTGTATTTTCGGGCATTATTAACCTTGTTTTAAAAATCAGATATTTTAAACTTTAACAACAGTAAATTTAATAAAATGAAAGCTTTAATGTAGAAATAAAAAAAGGAAGATAACCAATGTAAAATTATCTTCCGTATTAAAATTAAAATTTGATATATGTTAATAAGGTCTACTTAACCTTTTATTTCTATCACTTACATATGCTGAATCTTTAGGGCTCCAATAAAAAGGTATTGAATCTACAACTGCAATC
>PFGS01000258.1:1946-9183 GCA_002783525.1 Ignavibacteriales bacterium CG12_big_fil_rev_8_21_14_0_65_30_8
ATATTCAAAATAATCTGGATAAACATCATTGTTTATGTTGGCCAATGTCCTTCTAAAATCAATACCTTCGTATGTCATCATAAGATGTGGTCTCTCTCTAAATCCATTTATAAAGAAATAATTATAATCAATGTGACCACTTCCCCTTGCATAATAAAAATCTATCCTCATATACTGAGTTCTTTTGTAAATCCATTTATCAAGTCTCATATCTCTTAAACCGCCATGTGAAGGAATAGGTGTTTCCCAAAGAACTTGAAATGTATTTCCTGTACACTCAAAAAGTGTTAAATAAAAGAATGCAACACCAAGGTCTGTACTATCTAGATCTATATAGCTTTGATTATAACCTACAATATTATCAGGCTCAATTAATCTTTCGCCTTGTTTAGATTTAGCTATTATACCAAAAATATAATTCCCACCTTTATTATAATAAATAACCGCTGATTTAGGAATATTGTATGTAAATGTTTTATCAAAATCTACAAGATAGGTTCCTTGTTCAAAATGGTTTACAACAAATTCTTTTAAAGCTAAAGTATCGCAAGGAGTTCTGGGACCTGACATTAATCTTTGCTGCTCTAAATTATATTTTTGAATGTCCTGATCTTTTGTGGGTGTATAAGCAACTCTTTCCCCAGGTTCAAAATCTACACTTGTACTTTCAATATAATCCTTATTTTCTGGTTTTTCTTCATCATCTCCACAAGATTGCAAAATGACTATAAACCCAAATAACAGTATAAATATTAATATTTTTTTCATTTTAAAAGTCCTATAATTTATAAACACACTACTCTAACTATATGTAAACACAAATTTTATGCCAAAGTAATAACAATTTAATTGAATTAGATTTTTATCAAAACAGCATTTAAAAATTATCTTAATAACATAATGATATTAAAATGTTTAAGAATAAGAACTATATAAAAAATTTACTTTGCAAATTCATCAAAGAAATATGCTGAACATTTAATTCCTAATTGAAAATGTGTCAGATTAAAATGCTCGTTTGGTGAATGTAGATTTTCAGTATTCAGACCTAATCCCATTAAAACAACAGGTGCATTTAGTTGTTTTGCAAAAACAGGAACTATCGGAACTGATCCACCTTCACGCATAAAGACAATTTTTTTGCCAAATGCTTTTTCCATTGCCTTACTTGCTGCAATTGTTGGTTTATCTTCTAGAGGAATAATGGCAGGATTAGCTCCGTGTAAATGCTTAATATTAACTTTAACAGTATTTGGTGTTAAGGTTTTAATATGCTTTTCAAAAAGTTTTGAAATTTTTAACGGATCTTGATTTGGTACTAATCTCATACTAATTTTAGCTTTAACTTTAGATGGTAAAACTGTTTTAGCACCGTCTCCAATAAAACCTCCGATAATTCCGTTACAACCCAAAGTTGGTCTTGCCCAAAGTCTTTCAAGTGTAGTATATCCTTTCTCACCATGTAATTGTTTGACTCCAACTTCTTTGGCAAATTTTTTGTCTGAAAATTTTAACTTTTTAAAATTTTCTCTTTCTTTTTTTGTCAAGGTCATAACATCATCATAAAAATTCGGTATTGTAATTTTTCCATTTTTATCTTTTAATTTAGAAATCATCTCTGCTAAAACATTTATAGGATTATCCACAGCCCCACCAAAAGTACCTGAGTGAAGATCCTTTTGTGGCCCTATTACCTCAACTTCCATATAGCAAAGTCCTCTTAGTCCATAAGTTAAGGTAGGTGTACCTACATCATAAAGTGCTGTATCAGAAATTAAAACTGCATCACATTTTAATAATGATTTATTTTTGCTAATAAATTTTTCTAAACTTTCACTACCAACTTCTTCTTCACCTTCGATAATAAATTTAACATTCACAGGTAAACTTCCTACAGTTTCTAAATAAGCTTCAACACTTTTAATATGCATATAAACCTGACCTTTATCATCAGTGGCACCACGGGCAAAAATCTTATTGCTTTTAATTGTTGGTTCAAATGGAGGTGTGTCCCATAACTCTATCGGATCTACAGGTTGAACATCATAATGCCCATAAATTAAAACAGTTGGTTTGCCTTTTGCTTTTAGCCACTCTCCATAAATTAGAGGATGCCCTTCTGTTTTTATAACTTTAACATTATTTAATCCTGCATCTTGTAATTTTGTTTTTACAAAATGAGCACATTTTTTAATATCTTTTTTATGTGCGGGATCTGTACTAATACTTGGAATTTTTAGAAATTCTTTAAGTTCATTAATGTAGTTATTCTTATTTTTATCAATATATTGAGAAATTATTTTCAAAATTAGGTCTCCGTTTGGTAAGTAGAATTATCTTATCTTAAAAAGATTTTATTTAATAATATATTATTTTTATTCATAAAACATAACAAAATATTAACAAAATCATACATATTATATAAAATTATTTAAAATTCTTATTATTCATTCTTAGTATATTATTTACATGATTTTAGATAAATACATACTTAAAAATCATTTTGTCCCTTTCGTATACGCTTCTTTGTCTTTAATGGGCATTTTTCTACTACAATTTTTAATGAAATTTGCTGACAGATTAGTTGGAAAAGGATTAGGACTTTGGGTAATAATTAAGCTGATAGTTTATAATTTAGCCTGGATGGTTGTACTTGTAATACCTATGGCAACACTTGTTGCTACATTAATGGCTTACGGTAATATGTCACAAAATGATGAGATTACAATAATTAAATCATCAGGTGTAAGTTTATACAGAATGTTAGCTGCCCCAATATTAGCTAGTGTTGTTTTAGCTTATTTGCTTTTTTTATTTAATGATGATGTGTTGCCGGATGCAAATCACAAGGCAAAGGTATTAATGCAGGATATATCAAGACAAAAACCAACTTTATCTTTAACACCTGGTGTGTTTTCACAGGAAGTAACTAATTATTCTATTTTAGCAAGAGATGTAAAACCAAAGACTAATTTGTTATATAATTTAACAATCTATAATTATTCTAATCCAACAAAAATTGATATTGTAACAGCAAGAGAAGGAAAATTATTTTTCTCAAAAGATCAAACAAAACTAATTATGGATTTAAAAAATGGGGAGATACACCAGTCTGATATAACAGACAAGAACCTCTACAGAAAAATTCTTTTTGATAAACACAGAATAATTATGAGTGCCGATAAATTTTCATTTCAGCAATCTGCTCCGGGCGGACCAAGGGGAGACAGAGAATTGAGTACTACAGCAATGTCAGTCATCATAGATAGTCTTGAACTAATAAAACAAAACACAGTTTCAATTTTAGATAAGCAAGTTGAAAAATATTTTTTTATAAATCCCTCAACTGTTAAAACTAAACACCAGAATAGAAATAATAAAAAAGCCGTTTACTTAAATGCTTTAAACAACGTTACCACAACTAAAAATATTTTATTAAGCGGCTATAACAGAATTACATTTCTGCAAGATAGAATAAATAGTTATTGGGTTGAGATCTATAAAAAATATGCTCTTCCTTTTGCCTGCATCGTTTTTGTTATTATTGGTGCGCCTTTGGGAGTAAAGGTAAAAAAAGGTGGATTTGGTGTTGCAGCAAGTATAAGTTTGTTTTTCTTCCTTATATATTGGGCTTTTTTAATAGGTGGCGAAAAACTTGGCAACAGAAATATGCTTCCTCCATTTTGGGGAATGTGGGCAGCAAATATTTTACTCTCTTTTATAGGTATAATATTGATCATAAAAACAGTAAAAGAAACAAAGGTAATTCAATTAACATTCCTCAAAAAAATTATTCCGAAAAAATTAAAATTTCTTTCCCCAAAATCTGAATGAAGATATTAGATAAATATTTAATTAAAAGTTTTCTTTTAACAATTGTGTTTGCATTAATTGCTTTTACTCTGGTTTTTGTAATTATAGATATAATGGAAAACCTTGATGATTTTATAGATCAAAATGTTGCAGGATATATTATTGCATATTACTATGTTGTTTTTACCCCTGAAATATTAAAAGTAATGATTCCAGTTTCTGTATTATTCTCTGCTTTATTTACAGTTGGCAAAGCATCTAATTTAAGCGAATTAACAGCCATCAAAGCAAGTGGTATAGGTATATACAGATTTATGTCACCTTTTATTTTTTCTACTATTTTCATCTGCTTAATTACAATTGTTTTTTCAGGTTATATAGTTCCAATTGCAAATAAAACTAAAATAAATATTGAAAGAGAATATCTTGCAAAGGGATTAACAAATGCTTCCAGTAATATTTTCTTTCAAGACTCTGAGACAAGATTGGTAAGTATTTCTTTTTACGATGAAAGAAGTCAAATATCACACAAAGTAAGTATTCAAAATTTTGATGCAAACGATCCAACCAAAATTATTTCCAGAATAGACACTCCCACTATGGCTTATGATTCAGTTCATAATTATTGGAAAGCTTTAAATGGAAGTATTAGAACATTTAATGATTCTTTAGAAAATGTTTCATTCTTTAATGCTAAAATATTAAGTGGATTGAATTTTAAACCAAATGAATTAATAGAGAAACAACAAAAACCTGAAGAGATGAATCTTAGTGAACTTAAAGCTTTGATAAAAACTCAAGAAAAGGTCGGCACTGATCCGACAAGAACACAAATTGAATATTATTCCAGATTTTCTTTTTCTATGGCAAGTTTAATTGTTGTGTTTTTCGGTTTAACAATTTCCGCAAATAAAAGAGGCGGAAGTTTAGGCTCGCAAATAGGATTAAATATTTTAGCAACTTTTATCTATTTAGTTTTTATGAAAGTTAGCAATGCCTTTGGTAAAAATGGAGCACTTAATCCTATGCTTACTGCTTGGTTTGCAAATTTTATTTTTCTTTTAGCTGCACTTGTCAATATTCCAAGGTTAAAACAATAAATATAAATTATTTAGATGAATCCAAATACAAAAGACAGCACAAATAAATTTTCAGAAAAATTTCTAGAAAGTTTTATTAAGCTGTTTATAGAATATGTAGATTCATCTCTTATTGACGATTTTATTTATTCGCTTGAAAAAAATCTTATCAGGTTTCCCAACAACGAAGAAACTGAGTCAAACCTTTACAGAATTTTATCATCAAGATATGACAAAGGTTCCTTTGTTTATAACTGCATTAACTATCCAATATATTCTCATTTATTAATAGCAATAGCATCAAGTAGTAATTACTTAACAGATATACTGATTAAAGATCCGGAATATTTTTACAGTCTTACAAATTCTGAAATTCTACAAAGAAAAATTGTTAAAGAATCCTTTGAACATGAAACAAAACAAATGTTATTATCCTTTGATACTTTTAAAGCAAAATTGAATTCTTTAAAATCGCTAAAAAGAAAAGAGACTTTACGAATTGGTGTAAATGATATACTCGGGTATTCGGATGTTAAAACAACTATCCTTCAACTATCTATTCTCGCAAAAACTATTAGCGCTTCGCTTTTTAACATTTGCTATCTACAAATTTTAAATAAATATAAAATCAAAAAAATAAAAAGTAATTTTACCCTGATCGCTTTAGGTAAATTAGGAGGTGATGAATTAAACTATAGTTCTGATATAGATTTAATTTTACTTTTTGATAAAAATATTACAATAAATAATAAAGAATATTTTGAAATATTAAGTGAAGCTATTCAATTATTTGTAGATAGTTCTAATACAATAACAGAAGATGGATTTTTATACAGAATTGATTTCAGATTAAGACCTGATGGCAAAACATCTCCGCTTTGCAGAACTTTTACTGATACACTTCATTATTATGAAACAAGAGGAGAAGACTGGGAAAGGCAAATGCTTATTAAAGCATCTTATGTTACGGGAGATACAAATTTATATAATGACTTCATAAATTATTTAAATCCATTTATTTATCCCAAGAGTTTTAAAAAATCTCCTGCAGAACAAATTAAAAAAATGAAATCTGAAATTGAGAGTAAAATTTCAGGTGATAAAAATATAAAATTAATTAAAGGTGGAATACGAGACATTGAATTTTCAGTGCAGGCGCTTCAGTTATTAAATGGTGGAAAGATTAAAGATATTAGAACTGGAAATACACTTGAAGCAATAAGAAAGTTAAAAATTAATAAATTGATAACAGAGCAAGAAGCAAATACTCTACATTCAGCATATTATTTATATCGTAAAATTGAACATTATCAGCAGTTGAAAAATGACAGACAAACTCACGACATACCATTAAACAGAACAAAACTATACACAATGAGTTTATCTTTAGGATTTAGGAATACAGTAGAATTTGAAACATTCTTAGATAAAACAAAAAATGATGTTCGCAAAATTTATGAATCTATTGTGTTATCAAAATCAGATGCAACAAGTGAAGATAATATCTTAAATAAAATTAATTTTTCCGATATAAAAAATGCACACCGTAATTTAGAATATTTAGAAAGTGGAATCGGAATTACTAATCAAAAACTATTTGATGTTTCAACATCACAAGCTTATTCTGAAATAGAAAATATTTTACTAAAACATTTAAATAATTCTCACTCCCCTGATAAAATTCTAAACAATTTCGTGAAAATTATTAAGCAAGTAAAATTACCTTCAATTTGGTTCAAAGAATTAAAAGACAAACAATTCGCTTCTTTTATTTTTCTTATTTGTGAATATTCTGATAAAACTATTGAGTTTTTACTTGATAATCCTAATTTGATTAATCTAATTTTATCTAAAAAAGTGTTTCAAACTTTATCAAAAAAAGATTTTAATAAATTAGAGATTAATGAATTGCTTTTGATCATAACAATTCAATTTACAATTGGTAAGATAAATTATACTAAATTTTCTTATTTGCTAAGTAGTTTTATAAAAACCAAGATAGATGAATTAGCTAGAAATATCATTGAAGTAAATTTAGAAAAGGATAATTATATAATTGCAGGAATGGGAAGTTTTAGTATTAATGAAATGTCGTTTATTTCTGATATTGATCTTATCTTAATCTCAAATAATAATTCTTCTAAAAATAATTCTGAAAAAATCTTTCAAAATTTTCTTACTGAAATTAACAAGCAGTTAAAACCGTTCAAAGTTGACTGCAGATTAAGACCCGAGGGGAAAAGCAGTCAATTAGTCTGGAACATTGAAGGTTATCAAAATTATTTAATTAACCGAGCTCAAATATGGGAATTACAATCTTTATGTAAGATAAACTATTTAAACGG
>PFGS01000097.1 GCA_002783525.1 Ignavibacteriales bacterium CG12_big_fil_rev_8_21_14_0_65_30_8
ATAACTTTCTTTTTTTCATCAAAGGGAAAATCTCTTTTTTATGCCTGTTCAAAAAAGATTCATCTATTTTTTCATCATTCCAAGGGCGGTAATATTCCATTCCATATTTTTCATAAAATCCTTCAATCTGTCCATGAGAAAATAAAGGTAAACCGGGAAGAGTTAACATCATTATTGTTACACCTAAATATTTGTCGCCTTTTCCAAATTTATTTGCAATTGGCTCTTCATCAGGATTGCTCAAATAGTTGACCAGTCTTTTCAATATTTCAATATTTTCATACAAAATTCCTTTAAGCATATTTTTATATTCATTGGTTCTCTCGGCAAGCAGCATATGCATAAAAGCACTATTGTAAACCCTGTTCATTCCAAGTTCTTTTATAAAATACCATTCGGTCATCCAGTAAGTCTCGGCAAAAAGAAATATTTCTTTATTGGATTTTTTTATTTCATTAGTTAACTCTAACCAAAATTCATTGGGCATTTTTTTATTAAAGGCTTTTTCTTCAATCATTGCCAATTGTCTGGATGGAATAGGTGATTGTTGATATTGATTTGGATACCACAGTCTTGCAAAATGATATTTTGTAATCATCATTGCTGCATCAATCCTAATGATTGGAAAAAGTTTACCAATATTTTTTATTTGTTTTATTAATGCTTGTCTTACTTTTGCTTTACTAAAATCAAGCTGGGCAGTGTCATTCCAAGGCATATTTGTTCCGTCATTGCCGTGATAAATATATCTTACTTTTCCGTTTCTTTTATCCTTAAACTGAAAAACAACGGCTGCGTCTTTGTGTGAGTAATATCCGTCTTCAATTACTATTTCAAAACTTTTATTATCGGATAAATTTTTTCCTGTGAATGTATAATTTTTAAAGGGTGGTGAATCAGTCTGAATAAAATAATCCGGATGATTATACAACCAATCGGAATTTAAACCTGTATGATTTGGTACGAAATCGCAAGCTAGCTTTATCCCAAATTCTCCTGCTCTTTTTGATAAATTTAATAAAGCTTTTTTGCCTCCTAAATTTTCCGCTATTTTATAATCATAAATTGAATACGCTGATGAAACACAATCTAAATTTCCGGTTAAGTTTTTAATTTTTTTGGATGCTTTACTTCTTTCCCAAATTCCAATTAACCAAAGAGCATTAAAATTTCTGTCCGCTATTTCTTTTAGTTCTTCAGTTGGGATTCTATCTAAAGTATCTATTTTTTTATTATATTTTTCACTTAGTTGATAAAGCCAAACTAATGTATGTTTTGTTAGGATGATTGAATTATCCATCCAGGCTTTATCTTTTGAGAAATTTAGTTTTCTTTTTTGCATATTAAAAATGATTGAAATATTTAATAACAAAGTTAACTATAATTTAGAATATTGAGATAATGAACTCAATTCTCAATTGATATTAGTTCAATATTCAGGTAATTTTAAATTTCTTTTTAAACCAAAAAAGCAATGGCAAAAACTCCATTAATGGTACAATATGGTAAGATTAAGCAGGAGAATCCTGACTCAATTCTGTTATTCAGAATGGGGGATTTTTTTGAGACTTTTGAAGAAGATGCCAAAATTGCCGCCAAAGTTTTAGGAATTACACTTACCAAAAGAGCCAACGGAGCAGCTGGTGAAGTACCACTTGCCGGATTTCCTCATCACGCAATTGATAATTATCTGCCAAAATTAATTAAAGCTGGTTACCGAGTTGCCGTATGTGAACAAGTTGAAAATCCAAAGTTTGCAAAAGGTATTGTAAAAAGAGAAGTGATAGAAGTTGTAACGCCGGGTGTAAATTTTTCGGATAAAATTCTTGACCACAAAAAAAATAATTACTTAATGAGTGTTTGTATCAAAGATGCTTTAGCAGGAATATCTTTTTGTGATATTTCGACAGGTGAATTTTATACTTACGAAATAAACGCTGATAAATTAAAGTTACAAATTGAATCGATCTCTCCGGCAGAAATTTTAATTCAGAAAAAAGATAAAGAAGTATTAACAATACAAATTTCAAAAATTAATCCAAATATAAGAGTTACCTTACTGGACGATTGGATATTTAATTATGATTATGCAAAAGATTTAATATTAGAGAATTTTAAAACAGTAACCTTAAAAGGATTTGGAATTGAAAATTTTTCAGCGGGAATTATATCTACAGGTGCTGCTCTAAATTATTTAAAAGAGACTCAAAAAATTGCACTTTCACATTTAACTAAAATATCCGCATATAATCCAAATGATTTTATGGTATTTGACCAGTCGACAAAAAGAAATCTGGAAATAACATATTCATTGCAAAGTGGAGTTAAAGAAGGAACATTAATAGATATTTTAGATAAAACTGTAACCGCTATGGGTGCAAGATTATTAAAAAAATGGATAACCGCGCCTCTGCTTAATAAAGATGCAATTTTAAAAAGACAAGAAAGTGTTGAAGAATTATTGTCAGAAAAAAATATTAGAAAGGATCTTTTAAATCACTTAAAAGAAATTGGTGATCTGGAAAGGCTGATCTCCAAAGTATGCACAGGCAGAGCAAATCCAAGAGAAATAATTAATCTTAAATCATCTCTAAAAAAAATACCTTTATTAATTAATAAATTAGAAAATGCAAATGTTAAAACTCTTAGCAAGATATGTAAAGATTTAAATCCATTAGAAAATTTAGTTTCTGCAATTGATGAAGCTTTAGTGGATTCTCCTCCTTTGAGTGTTGCTGATGGAGGGGTAATAAAAGAAGGCTTTAGTCCAGAGCTTGATGAACTAAGAGATATTTCTGTTAACGGAAAAAACTGGATAAACGATCTGCAAACAAAAGAAAGAGAAAAATTAAATATCTCTTCCTTAAAAGTAAGTTATAACAAAGTATTTGGATATTATATTAATATCAGTAATGCTCACAAAGATAAAGTACCGGATTATTACATCAGAAAACAAACGCTTGTAAATTCAGAAAGATTTATCACCCCTGAGCTTAAAGAATTTGAAGAAAAAATCCTTAACGCCGAAGAAAAAATTTATGAATTGGAATCTGAATTATTTAATGAACTAAGATTAAAAGTTGCAACTAACACTGAAGAAATACAAACAAATGCTAAATTAATTGGAATGTTGGACTGTTTTGTTTCATTTGCTCAATGTGCTGAAGATTATAATTATACAAAACCAAAATTATTTGAAGACGGGCATATTAAAATAGTTGAAGGAAGACATCCGGTTGTTGAAAGATTACTTCCTCCGGGTGAAAAATTTACCCCTAATGATTATGACCTTGATATTGAAGAAAAACAAATAATAATTTTAACCGGTCCCAATATGGCAGGTAAATCTGTGTATTTAAGGCAAATAGGACTTATAGTTTTACTTGCACAAATTGGTTCTTTTGTTCCGGCAAAAGAAGCAGAAATAAGTCTTGTTGACAGAATTTTTACACGCGTTGGAGCAAGTGATAATATTTCTGCAGGTGAAAGTACATTTCTTGTTGAGATGCAGGAATCAGCAAATATTTTAAATAATGCTACTTCAAAAAGTTTAATTTTATTGGATGAAGTCGGCAGGGGAACAAGTACATTTGACGGAATATCAATTGCGTGGGCAATTACTGAATATATACACGAAAATCCTGATGTATCTGCAAAAACTTTATTTGCAACACATTATCACGAATTAAATGAGATGGCTTCTCTGTTTCCAAAAATAAAAAATTATAAAGTGGAAGTAAGAGAAATAGATGATGAAGTAATATTTTTGCATAAAGTTAATCCCGGTTTTGCAGATCACAGCTATGGAATTCAGGTTGCTCAAATGGCAGGTCTTCCGCAATTTGTAACAAATCGTGCAAAAATAATTTTAGAAAATTTAGAAAATAAAGAATTAACACCTGATGAGATTAGAAAAGAAAAATTAAGTAAATTAAATACTGAAGATCAAAAACAAATAAATATGTTCGAAATAAAAGATGATAAACTTAGGGGAGAAATTGAAGATATTAAAATTGATGAACTCACCCCAATACAAGCTTTAAATAAATTAAATGAATTAAGAAAAAAGGTTAAAAATGAGAGAAGAGATGTTAAAAAATAGTTTTTATAAAATTTTTATATTATTTCTTTTTGCAGTATTTATAATTTCCTGTGGAATTGAATACACCCCTGAACAGCAGAAATATATTGCATCTATTGAAAAAATGCGGAAAGAAAAAGATGGTTATATGAAAAATGATCCATCGTCACCGTTTAATTACGATTCAAATGCTGTCTTTCATCCATTAAAATATTTTAATGTTGATCCCAATTTTGTTTTCAAAAGTAAATTATATAAATATGAAAAACAGGACACAATTGAAATATTTGGAACTAAAGGAGAAGCAAGAAAAGTAGTTAAATACGGGTATGTGAAAATCAATTATGATAAAAAAGATTACAAGATAAATGTTTATCAAGGGCAGACTAAAAGAGGTGAAATTTATCACTCAATTTGGTTTACAGATAAAACAACAAATAATGAATCTTATGGTGTCGGAAGATATTTAGATTTTGAAATTAATAATGATAAAGATTTTATATATACAATTGATTTTAATCAGGCATATAGTCCTTATTGTTCCTATAGTGCAGAATACTCCTGTGCTATTCCAACAAAGGAAGATTATTTAGATTTGGAAATAAAAGCAGGTGAGAAAAAATTCCATTAATATTACCATTTACGGAGAAATAAATTGGTTATAGTTTTAGAGAAAAATATTGCTGAAGAAAAAATAGAATTAATTATTAAGCAACTTGAAGAGTTTGAATTTGCAGTACACAGATCTACCGGTGCGGAACAGATTGTACTTGGAGCAATAGGAGTTCATCCAACATTTGATATTAGAAAAGTAAAAGTTCTTGACGGAGTAGCGGAAGTTTACAGAATTACCGAACCATTTAAATTGGCAAGCCGCTCTTTTCAAAAAGAAAATACAGAGATAAAAATAAAAGAAGTTAAAATTGGTGGAAATGCAATAGAAGTAATGGCTGGTCCCTGTGCAGTTGAGAATGAAGATCAAATATTTGAAATAGCTGAAATAGTTTCTAAAGCAGGAGCAAAAATTTTAAGAGGCGGTGCTTTTAAACCCAGAACCTCTCCTTATTCATTTCAAGGATTGGGTGAAAAGGGTTTAAAATTAATAAGAAAAGCTGCAGATAAAAATAAATTAATTGTTATTTCAGAATTAATGGAATCCAAGCATGTTCATCTACTGGAAGAGTATGCAGATATTATTCAAATAGGTGCTAGAAATATGCAGAATTTTCCACTGCTTAAAGCTGTAGGAAAATCAAAAAAACCAGTGATGATTAAAAGAGGATTATCTGCAACTGTTGAAGATCTTTTAATGTCAGCTGAATATGTATTGGCAAGTGGTAATACAAATGTAATTTTATGTGAAAGGGGAATAAGAACTTTTGAAACTTATACAAGAAATACTTTTGATATTTCTGCAATACCTGTAATACACAAAAGAAGTCACTTACCAATAATTGCTGATCCATCACATGCAACAGGAATTAGAGATAAAGTTTTACCTATGGCCAGAGCAGCTGTTGCAGCCGGAGCTGATGGAATTATGGTTGAAGTTCATAATCATCCTGAAAAAGCTTTATCTGACGGGCCACAAGCACTGCTCCCTGATCAATTTTCAGAGTTGATGAAACAGTTAAGGATGATAGCAAAAGTTATCGGAAGAAGAATATAAAGTAAAATCTACAACGATTAAAATTAGTTTAATTCAATGTTTTTAAACCCTTGCTGATTTTTGTGCAAGGGTTTTGTTTTTTTTCAATTTATTGATATCTCATTTCAGTTAAATTAAATTTCAATAGTAACTTTAAAAAGAATAATAAAATTAGAGTGGTTAATTTGAACATTAATAAAATTGCAATAATCGGTTTGGGCTTACTCGGTGGCTCAATAGCAAAAGCAATTAAAAGAAGTGATTCACAAATTAAAGTTTATGTTTATGATAAAAAAAACGTAATTGAAAATGCATCAAATGAAAATATAATTGATTTCAACTTAGAAAAAATTGAAGATGCTGTCTGCTGTGATTTAATAATTTTATGTACCCCTACTGAACTATCTTTAGAAATATTTAAAAAACTTATTCCATTACTTTCAGAAAATTCTATAATTTCAGATGTTTGCGGAGTTAAAGGAATATTTGAAAAAGAATGGAATAAAGGACAAAACAAAGGTGTTTACATTGGAGGGCATCCTATGACAGGTAAAGAAAAAGGGGGTTACCAAAATTCTGATCCTCTTCTTTTTGAGAATGCTGTCTATATTATATCAGAAAGTGCTAAGGGAAACAAAAGAGAATCAGATTTTCTTCAATTTGTTAAAATGTTAGGGGCAAGAGCAATTTATCTTGATCCTTTCCTTCACGATAAAGTTGTTGCAAATGTGAGCCATCTTCCTCAACTTTTATCAATAGCACTGTTGAATACTGTATCTTCAAATAATAATAAAACAAATTACTTGGATTTTGCTGCCGGAGGATTTAAAGATCTTACAAGAATTGCATCCAGTGATTTTAATGTTTGGGAATCCATATTGAAAATGAATAAATTCGAAATAGTTGAAACAATAAATTCATTTCAATCTAATTTAGATGTATTAAAAAAAAATCTGGAATTTGAAGATTTCTTATCTTTACGCTCACTTTTTGAGAATGCTAAAACAAACAGGGAATCTATAGCTGAAAATAAAAAAGGATTCATTACTCCTTTGTTTGATCTTTTTATTTTTATAAATGATGAACCAGGTATTTTATTTAATATTACAAAATCTTTGGCTAAAGAAAATATAAATATAAAAGATATAGAACTTCAAAAAATAAGAGAAAATGTAGGTGGAACTTTTAGATTATCATTCTCGAGCTTAGAAGAATTAGAAAAAGCTAAAACAACACTAAAAAAATCAGGTTTTGTAATAAATATTTAAAATATAATGTTAAAAAGTTTAATCACAATATTAATTTCTTTACTGATTTTATCTACAACATACGGACAAGATTTATCCGGTATTAAGGTTGTAAAGACATATTATCCTAACGGGAAATTAAAAACCCAGGGTGATTACTTAAATAATAAACTTTACGGTGAATATCTTGAATATTATCCTAATGGGAATATATGGAAAAAATGGAGATTTAAAAACGGTGTAGAAGAAGGCATTTCTGAATGGTATTTCTTAGATGGGAAATTAAGTATTGAATGGAATTATAAAAACGGAAAAAAAAATGGGACCTCCAAATGGTATTACGAAACCGGAGAACTTTGGGCTGAACAATATTATGTTAATGGGCTTTTGGAAGGAATTACAAAAACTTATTATAAAACAGGTGAGCTTCAGGGAAAGTGGAATTATAAACACGGTGTATTGACCAAAACAAGTTATAGTTATTATAAATCCGGTGGAGTTGAAGTGGAAAGGAATTTTGAAAATAACAAACTCAATGGTAAAACATTTGTATACTATGAAAATGGTAAGATAGCTTTATCAGGATATTTTGAGAATGATAGGTTAGAAAATCAAGTAATTATTTATGATCTTGCAAATAACCAAAGAGTTGTTGATGACTATCTTCACGGGGAATTACTTAATAGAATAAAGTATGATTATAAAGGAAAAGTAGAAACTGAAGAACAAACTATAAAAAAATATTTTGAAACAGGTTCATTAAAAACTGAAATATATTTAAGAGATGGTAAAAGGGAAGATATTACATCTGTTTATTATCCCAGTGGTTATTTAAAAGAAGAATGGTCTTTTGCAAAAGATACGTTAAATGGAATATCAAGTTTTTATTATGAAAATGGAGTATTAAAAGAAGAACGAGATTATCTTAATGGAATTCAGCAGGGAATTACAAGAACTTATTATGAAACAGGTGAATTAAAATCAGTAACAAATTATCAAAATGATATTCCAAATGGAATATCACTTACTTACTATAAAAACGGACAGCTTAAAACCTCAGAAAATAATATAAATGGAATTAGAAACGGTGTTTATAAAACATTTTATGATAATGGTTTGGTAAGTTCAAAAGTAAAGTTTAAAGATGGTAAGCGTGTTGGTGAAAAAATTTATTATTTTAAGTTAGGCGGAATTAAGAAAAAAGAATATTATATAAATGACAAACTAGAAGGGTGGGTTTCTAATTTTAATAAAGACGGAATAATAACTACTCAAGAATTATATAAAGACGGAGTACTAATAAAAACAAATTAAAATTTTTAAGTGGCAAAAAATGAAAGAAGAAAAATTTAAAAGGAAATTCAAAATCGGTCTGCTGCAAATGAGATTGGGTAAAGATGCAGATAAAAATTTAAATAAAGCTTTAGAAATGATAGGTGATGCATCAAAAAAAGGTGCAGGTATTATTTGTCTGCCAGAGTTATTTAAAACTGAATATTTTTGCCAGTCAGAAGAAGTTAAGACATTTGAACTTGCAGAATCTTTAAATGGAAAAACCGTAAAAGAAATAAGCAGATCAGCTAAAGAAAATAATGTTTTAGTTGTTACTTCAATTTTTGAAAAAAGAAACGAAGGAGTTTATCACAACACAAATGTTATTATTGATGAAAAAGGAAATACTATCGGTACTTACAGAAAAATGCATATACCTGATGATCCGTCTTATTATGAAAAATATTATTTCACTCCCGGTGATCTTGGATTTCAATCTTTTAAAACTAAATACGGAAAAATTGGTACACTTGTCTGCTGGGATCAATGGTTCCCTGAAGGTGCAAGGCTTACAGCTTTGCAAGGGGCAAATATTCTCTTTTATCCAACTGCGATCGGTTGGCACCCAAAAGAAAAAGAGAGATATGGAAAAGCACAATTGGATTCCTGGATAACAATTCAAAGAAGTCATGCTATTGCAAACGGTGTTTATGTTGCCGCTGTAAACAGGGTAGGATTGGAAAAAAGAAACGAAAAATCAGACGGAATTCAATTTTGGGGTAATTCTTTTATTTC
>PFGS01000078.1 GCA_002783525.1 Ignavibacteriales bacterium CG12_big_fil_rev_8_21_14_0_65_30_8
AATACCAACCTTTGCCTGCACCGCTACCGGCTATAACAGCACTGTTTGTATCAAGAGGAACGGCATATCTAAAATAACTATTTACCTGATCCAAATTGCCATTTCGATTTAGATCTTCAGTATCCGGAATTCTTCCTATATCACTTAATATAGCATTGCCTTGAGTACCATTAATATTAAAATAATCAAATATATTTCCTGTATTGGTTTGAGTAAAAGAAAAATTATCACCACTTGGGTCCGACTTTCCGCTATTAAAATTTATCCTTTCTTCATCATCATTTATTCCATCAATACCTGTATCTTCTAAACCATCAGGATCAATAACATCGTTACGGTTTTTATCTTCGGTATCCAATAAATTATTAGGTATTACATCTTCACTTATTCTACCCAAATCAATGTAAACTTTTGCATCTGACGGAGCATCTGATGCATTCATCCAAAATTCAATAAACTCAATATTTTCTTCAACAAGATTGCTTGCAGTTGTTGAAAGCAATCTCATTATACCACCCCAGTTTTTAGATCTATCAACTAAATCTGGAGTATAATTATATGTACCGGGTGTATCAGGTAAAAACACATAATCTAGTACTGTAATTTGTTCGTTTGCTCTTGCTACTTGTTTCTTATTTCCCCATATATCTCTAACATTTACATTCGATGGTGTAATATTAAACCAAAAACTCTTTCCTTTAAAATTCATGGATTCAGATTTTGTTAAACCGGATAATGAGTTTAGTCTGTCAGGTACACTTAAGTCTTTCCATCCGGTATAATTTATACCTATTGGTATTATTCTTTTTGCACCTTCAAAATCATCTATATATGCAATACTTTTTCCGTTATCATCAGGAATTACACTTTTTTTGGTGTTAGGATCCGGTTTCATATAAGCATATTCACCATTTAAAGTTAAACTTGACATCTCCCTAGTTGAAATTACTTTATCTAATAATTTTGTCAGAAATGGTAAGTCTACTGATGTATTAAAATCTAAACCATACATAGTATTACTCAGTGGTTCTTCACCAATTCTAACTTTTTCACTGAGTGTCTGTTGATTTAGATTTAAAATAGTAAAACCCAACCTTGATCTATCAGAAATATTAAAAATACCTCTGGCACCAAGTAATGTTTTTGATGCTAACTGAAAAAGATCATTTTGTTCATAAGTAATACTCAAATTTGCACCTGGTACAAGAGCAGCGTCGTTCCTAATATTAAGTTGACCAATTGTGTAATCAACACTATAATCAATTCCGTTTGTTAATTCTCTGCCATCAAGTAAAACACGAACTGAATTTTCAACAACATTAAATCCCAATTGATAAACTGATGTAACATCACCTGAAAATTTACCGGTTAGCTCCCATTTATCTTTTAAATTATTTTGACGAGCAAATGTTTTAGTTGTATCATAAACTAATTGATATGCCAATGAATCGGGAATAGAGCTATTTAAGTCGGTTCCAAATGGTTCTAACGTTGGAAAAACTATTTCACCCGTTTCAGGAAAAATTGTAATACTTGGTCTGTAATCAAATATATCATCCGGAATTGGATTGTTTGATTGATCGATAAAATCCAAACCAAATGCATTTAATAATTTAACCGGACCTGAAGGTGTTGATAATTCAGTTACCGGATCTTGACCATCAATTTCATATTTAATTTTAAATTCAAATCCTTCCTTCTTAATATTCCTTCCACCAATTGCATAAATATTTTTTAATTGTAATTTCCAAGCTTGTGCATAATTACCACCGGGTTGAAGGTTCCTTGGTTTAACCAATTTTAATACTAATTTTGTAGTAGTATCGGCTCCTACAGAATTTAAGAATTCACCATAAAATAAATCATCAGTAGTTGAAGTACCGTTTTCAACTCTGTAAGCAACTGCAATAATATCGTTGTCCTGTATTTGTGTATTAAATGTTATAAATCCTGTCTCAGGGTGTAATACATAATCAACGCCTTCTGTTAATAATAAAAACCTGCCTGTTTCAGTCTGACCCGGAATTGCAGCAATGTCTCCTCTCAAATTATCAGGATAGCTACCGTTGGCTGTAATTGGATCTAAATTTATATATGCATTAGCAATTCTTTCTTTTGATTGATCAACGGCCACACCGGTAACACTTCTCCAAACTTCAATATTATTAACACGGTACTGTGGATTGATTAAAGGAGTTGGCTGCCCGTAATAGTTGAAGAATAAATTTAAACTGGGCTCTTGACTTGCATAAAGTGTATCAAGGAAATAATGATTTGGAGAATAATCATAAACCCTTAAATTAAAATCTGATGAAGTAGAACCTCCTGATACATTTACAGTTTTAATTTGACCTTTCTTTTGACTGGCAATTGTTGTAAGTGAAAATGGTCCTAATTTAAATTCTGCCTTCAAACCAAATAATGCTTCGCTTCCGCCTACCAAAGGAGAAGTTTGTATTGCGACATTACCGGCTTCAATACTTTGAATTATTTCATCGGGATAACCGGTGTACTTTATTTTTAACTGATTTTCATATTGAAATGTTCTTTCGGTATTCCAATCGGCATTAATATCCAGTTTATCACCAATTGTTCCCTTTACATTTATTTGCACTTGTTGTTTGAAATCCGGTTCACTTCTTGTATTGCCAAGCAATGATGCTGTTACGCCTTCAGTTGTTTCACTTTTAAATGCTCCGTGAATATCAACAGCACCTCCAATTTTTAAACCTATTTTAGGCGGGCCAAAAATACTTAATACACCCACGCTCGGTAACGGGATCTCAAAATTTGTAATATCTGTAATTAACTGTCCTAATTCTTTTGTTGATGATTTATACTCGTAAAACTCTGTAAGTTTTTCCCACTCACTTTTTTTATTTTCTTTTAATTTAAGTTCTATATATTCATCAATTGGAATTTTTAAAACTATTTTTGATTGTATACCATATATGAATTCTTTGATAATTACATACTGGCCTGATGAGTCTATCTCAACTGTTTTTGTTTTATAAGTAGAAGATGGTTGTAAAAACAGTGGAGATACTTTATCTGGCAGTAATTCAACTACAGGCAATTCCTTCGGTCTATATTTTAAGTTTTCTATTCTAGCTGAAGAATCAATTGACATTTGGTAAAGTTTGAGAGAATCTTCATCTATCTTTGGTGCTTTAACATTTAATAAAGAATCCGGAATGACTTTAAGAGAATCTTTGTTTACTATTTTATCAGTAGAATCCGAAACCAACGGAGGGGAAAAAGTTTCAAAATTATTTTTTAATTGATAATCATTTTTTAAATTCAAATTATTAGAGAATTTAACAAATGAATTTAGTTTTAAGCAGCTTCCAATCCATAATTCCCGGTTTATTTTTGCTCCGGGAGATGAAACAAAACCCAAATTGGAAATTGAATAAAAGAATAATACAGATAATACGATTATAACTGTAATCTTTTTTGAAATTTTATTTATACTTAAAATAGTAAGCCTATAAAGTGTTTTTTTTCAGAAATAGAAAGTATAAACTATCTATAATATTCTCCAATTTGTTTCCAAAAAATTATGCATAACTAAACTAATATTCAATAATATAAAAACTTATTCAGTTTGTCTATCCTTTTGTAAATCTCTTAATTATTTTTTTATGTTTGGGGAATTTTTTTAAAAGTGTATCTCTTTTAGCCAAAGTAAAATCTTCAAAATCAAATCCGGGTGAAACTGTGCAACCTACTAAACCAAAGTCTTTTTTACCAACAACCTCTGCACAAAACCAGTTCCCCTTTTTAATTATAATTTGTAGTTGTTCTCCTTTACTAATATTTCTACCTAATAAACCTATACTTAATTCATCTTTATTTTTTATAGTATATATTCTTATTGTTGATCCGTCATAAAAATGCCAGATCTCGTCTGATTTAATTTTATGAAAATGTGATATGTTTTCTTCATCAAGTAAAAAATAAATTGAAGTTGAGAAATTTCTGTCCCCACTAAATCGAGCAGGTAAGTTTTCTTTTTTGATTTCTTCTTTAGCTCTGTAAACTTCATTAAAATACCCACCTTCGGGATGTTTTTTAAGCTCAAGATTTTTTATATAATATTTTACTTTTTTTAACATACTATAAAATAATTCTAATTTTTTGTATATTTAAGTTAGTTATTTAAGGGGAAATAATGGAAATATTGCATATTGAAAAATCTCATCAGAATTATTTGGTGTTTCCAAAAAAGATTTACACTTATGCTTACCCTTACATTACCTGTTTAAGCAATATAAATTTTTAATGGAGGTAGATCATGTCTAATTTAAAAGAAAAACTTTTTGATAAAATCCAAGGTTGGCGTCCAAGAACTACTAAATTATTAAAAGAACACGGAGACGTTAAAATTGGTGAAGTTACAATTGCACAAGCAATTGGAGGTGTTCGCGGCGTTAAATGTTTAACTACTGATATTTCATATTTAGATCCAATGGAAGGAATTAGATTCCGTGGATATACAATTCCTGAAACTTTAGCAAAATTACCAAAAGTACCGGGATTTGAAATGCCGTTGGTTGAAGGATTTTATTATTTACTGTTAACGGGGGATATCCCTACTGAAGAAGACGTAAAAGCTGTAGCAGAGGAATTCAACAAAAGAAAAATTGTTCCGGATTATGTATTTGATGTTCTAAAAGCTATGCCTAAAGACACACATCCAATGACAATGTTTTCTACAGCTGTACTTACTCTGCAAAGAGAATCTGAATTTGTAAAAGCTTATGAATCCGGAATGAATAAAATGGATTATTGGGATCCTACTTTTGAAGATTCATTAAATCTTTTGGCCAAATTACCACAGATAGCTGCCTTTATTTATAGATATAAATACAAAAACGGAGATATAATTGCACCTGATCCTAAATTAGATATGGGTGGAAATTTTGCACATATGATGGGAATTGATAAACCTTATGATGATGTTGCAAGAATGTATTTTATTCTTCATAGTGATCATGAAAGCGGTAATGTTAGTGCTCATACCGGTCATTTGGTTGCAAGTGCTTTATCAGATGTTTATTACTCTATCTCTGCTATGTTAGATGGACTGGCCGGACCACTTCACGGACTGGCTAACCAAGAAGTACTAAGATGGCTGCAAGGTGTTAGAGATAAAATGGAAGGTAAGGTTCCTTCTGAAGAACAAATGAAAAAATTTGTTTGGGATACATTAAATTCAGGTCAAGTTATTCCTGGATACGGACACGCTGTCTTGCGTAAAACCGATCCACGTTATCAAGCACAAAGAGAATTCTGCTTGAAACATTTACCTGATGATAATCTATTTAAATATGTTGATATATTATATAAAGTAGTACCGGATATATTAGTTGAACAAGGCAAAGCAAAAAATCCTTGGCCAAATGTTGATGCACAATCAGGTGTAATCCAATGGTATTATGGATTGCAAGAATTTGATTTCTACACCGTATTGTTTGGTATTGGTAGAGCTTTAGGTGTTACAGCAAATATTATTTGGGATAGAGCATTGGGCTATCCAATTGAAAGGCCAAAATCTTTAACAACAGATATGTTAGAAGAATTTGCTGCTAAAGCTAAAAAATAATATTTCTTAAAATATTTTTATTTAGTGTAATTATTTAGGGTTGTTGAATATATTTTAACAACCCTTTTTTATAAAATATATTAGTATTTATGTATTTTATATATAAGACAAAATTTTAATTTGAATAATGAATAAAGAACTTCTAAAGACACGTGATCTATTTTTTGCCGGTAAATCTGCACTTGAAAAAGAACAACTCAATAAAATCTTAAAACAATTAAATATTTACTTTGAGAAAATTTACACAAATGACTTATTCAAAAATCAAAAATCATTGATCCCTATAGTCACTGATATTTTAGCATCCTCTTTTTCCGGTAAATTATCCTCTCCACTAGCTTCAAAATTAAATGAAAATAATTTTTATGATTTTGGAAATTATTTATTGCAAAAGTTAAAAAGCAATAAAAAAGAGATAGATTTATTAATACATGAGTATTTAAACTTAATCAGAGTATCTGAATTTTTAGAGAAGATTTATGGTGATAAAAAATGGGAAAAACTTTTAAAGAAATTAATTGTTGAGAGTAACTTTACTACATATCATTTGTTTTCACAGAGAGCAAGAGATTACAAGAACAAAACATTATTTAAAGTTTTACACGGACAAACAGAGATCAATTACAGTTGGGAAACTATTAACAATAATATAAATGATTACAAAAAATCTTTTTTCACGCTTCTAAATTTTACAAATAAACCATTAGTAGTTTTTTTTACTGTTAATTCCTTAGAGATGGCACAATTGGATATAGCCTGTATAAATTCCGGAATTACAAATGTAATGATACCTGCTAATTCCGTTACACAAAATATTACTTATATATTAAACCAAACTAAAGCTGAATACATTTTTGTTTCTGAAGAAAAACAATTAGCCAAAATAAAAACCATAAAAAACTCATTAAAATATTTGAAAAAAGCTGTTTTAATTAAAGGCAGCAGTTCTGAAGATTGGGTTTTAAGTTTTAGTGAATTTCTTAAATTAAAGAATAATTACAAAAAAGGAACAATAGAAAATTTTGAAAAGAAAATAACAACAAGATCTTTAGCTTCAATTATGTATACATCCGGAACCACAGGTGTACCTAAAGGAATAATGTTTACAAATTTGAATATTGTTTACAAAAGATTTTGTCGTGCTCTTGCATTACCTAAAATTAGTGACAAAGATAGATTTTTAGCTTATTTACCTCTTTTCCATACCTTTGGAAGATATCTTGAAATGATGGGAAGCATTTTCTGGGGAACTGAATATGTTTTTATGGAAAACCCTTCTGCTGAAACGATGCTTCAAAATATGAAACAAGTTAAGCCTTCTATTTTTATCAGTATTCCTAAAAAATGGATTGAACTTTACGATAGTATTTGCGAAAAAGTAGATATTGAAATCGAATCAGAAGAAACAATTAAAAAAGTTGTTGAAGAGACAACAGGAGGTAATTTGAAATGGGGGTTATCTGCTGCAGGATTTTTGCCATCTGAAATATTTATTTTTTTCCAGAAATATGAAATTGAATTAATGAGCGGATTCGGAATGACAGAAGCAACCGGAGGAATAACTATGACACCTCCTGGAAGATATTTCCCAAATTCACTTGGCAAAGAATTACCGGGAATTGAAATTAAACTTGAAGAAGACGGCGAGTTACTGATTAAAGGTGATTATGTAATGCAGGGTTACTTTGGTGAATCAAAAAGTGAAACCTTTACTAAAGGCGGCTGGCTTCCAACCGGTGATATAATGCAGATGGATAAAAATGGATTCATCGAAATCATTGACAGAAAAAAAGAAATATATAAGAATGTAAAAGGTGAAACTGTTGCTCCGCAAAAAATAGAAAACTACTTCCGAGATATAGATTCTGTAAAACAAGTTTTTTTAGTAGGTGATCATCGCCTTTATAATACTGTTTTAATATTCCCAAATTTTGATGAAGAAGAAAGTAAATTAAAAGAAATAAATGATGAGCAATTACAAGAATTCTTTTCTTCTGTAATTGTAACTGTAAATAAATTCCTAGCCCCTTTTGAGAGAATAATAGATTTCAGAATTATCGATCGCCCGTTCTCAGATGAGTTTGGTGAATTAACCCCCAAGAGCACCTATAAAAGAAGAGTTATCGAAAAGAATTTTAAAGAATTAATCGAAACAATGTATATGCAAAATTATACTAATTTGAAATTTAAAAGCATATATATACGAATACCAAATTGGTTCTTACTTGAAAAGGGAATTCTAAACAGAGATATAATTATTGATAAAAATGGGATTAAAGTTCCAAAATTAAATTTATCTCTAAAAGTAAAATCAGAAGACAAACAAAATAAATTATTTAAGATTGGAAATTACACATATAAAATAAAAGAGAATTTTATCGATTTTCAAGCCTTATTAACTACACCAACTTACTGGCTTGGCAATCAAAGTTTAACGGATTTTACAGGTAATTCTATTTACCAGTGGTACAGAACTGATTATAAATTTGATAAAATTGAATTTGTTAAACCAAATGAAAAACCTAAAATAAATGATACTGTTAGAAATAGAATTAAAAAGACATTAAAAAGCTCTGAGGTATCTCTTGAGGGATTGCATTATTCGTCGATGCTACTTCAGTCTTCATCTGTAATAGACAACTCTTTGGCAGTAAAATATTTAAATTTTGTTTTGGATAACGAAGTTGAACAGAATTACAACTTAGCAGTAGAATTGTTAAAAAGACCTTCCTTGGCATCCAAATTAAATTACAGAAGAAAAATGTTTTTGCTGGCAGCGAGCAAAATTAATAAAATCAGTTTTAATATTTATTTAGATAAATACATTGAACACGATAAAAATCTTTTTGATGATAAGCTTATTAAAGAATTTGTTAAAAATGCCAGGGGTAAAGATAAACTTGAAGCAATTGAAAAAATATTGGAACAAGTACTAAACTCAGAAAAAAGAAAAAAAGGTTTTGTAAATACACCTATTCCCTCACTTTTTAAATTACTTTCAAATTATGGAATTAACCACCCTATTTCTTATTTAAAGATCAGACAATTATTTGTAAAATATCAATTACTTGATTCAAGAAAAGAAATTAATCAAATAGCACAAAAAGAAAGATATTCTTTGCGTAAAGGTTTCAGAAATTGGATAGGTATAAATCAAAGTGTTGCTGTTGACCCGGAAACTTTTGAGGAATATTCGTGGCAAAATATAATTATTACCGAAGAAGATATTGATACTACAGACAAGAAAAAAATAATTAAAGCTATATCTAACACATCAATATTAAGAGAAGCTATATTTTTAATTTCAAAAGGTGTAAGGATTGGTTTAAATGATATTCTACCCGGAGGAATTTGGATAAGTCATTTGGGTACTTATCACCATAAATCTGTTTACAGAGTCTCCGTCCAAACCAGATTGCACGGAGCATTTGATTTTGTTTTAAACTTGAATAAAAATAC
>PFGS01000222.1 GCA_002783525.1 Ignavibacteriales bacterium CG12_big_fil_rev_8_21_14_0_65_30_8
CGGGTTCAAGTCCCGTCTTCCGCACCATCAAAATTTTTTAACTAAAAAAGGATGAATTATGAAGAGAAGTTTTATAATTACTGCAGGATTTACATTGGCAGTACTATTTTCAATTTCCGTATTAGCTCAGGAAATGAATCCTGAAGCCGGAAAGCTTTACAATGATGGAAACCGTATGTTGAAAGCAGGAAATTATAGCGGTGCAATTACAAATTATGAAAATGCTCTTAAGATTAATAAGGATTATAGAATTTATTATCAAAAAGGAGTTGCACTTAAAAAATCCAGAAATTTCTCCGAAGCAAAATCTTCTTTTGAGATGTGTAAAAAATTAAAACCGGATTTTGAAGCAGTATATAATGCTCTTGGAGGAATTGAATTTGCTTTAGGTAATTATGATGAAGCTGCCTCAAATTTTGAACATGTATTGGAAATTTCAAAAAATAATAAAGTTAAAATGCAGGTTAAAAGAAATTTATCTTTAGCTTATACAAAATTAGGTGAAAGATTATTTTCAAAAGGCAGAGTAAATGATGCAATAAGTTATCTAAATAAAGCTGTTGAAAATAAAAATTATGATGCTGCATATTTAATTTTAGCTAAAATTCATAATGAATTAGGTAATTGGGATAAATCATTAGATGCTGCACAAATGGCATTAAAATATCGTAAAAGCATAGGTAGCGGCGGCCCTTATTTTTATATGGGTGTTGCTTATAAAAATGAAGGTAATGTTGAAAAAGCTAAAAAGATGTTTCAGCTGGCAAGCAGGGATGCTTCTTACAGGAAAACTGCTAATTACGAACTAACTCTTTTGAATTAAAAAGTTATATGTTTATTAGCCCTCCTTTGTGAGGGCTTTTTTATTTTAAATATATATGAAAAATTCCAAGATAAACTCTTTGTCCATTCCGGAAATATTAGCATTGATAAGTGCTGTTTCTGTTTTAAGAAAAGAAAAATTTTTAACAGACCTACTTATTTATACCAAATCAAAGAAAATTAAAAGAAATAAAATTTACGAAACATTATTACAGACATATCTTTTTGCAGGATTTCCAAATGCACTTATATCTCTTAATATTCTTCAAGATATAATCCCGGCAAAAAATACTACTAAAAAAACAATCAACAATTCTCAGATTTTAAGTAAAGGTGAAAAAACCTGTAGGAAAATATATGGTTCAAAATTTGATAAATTGATCTCTAATATAAACTCATTCTCACCTGAACTTTCTGAGTGGTTAATTACTGAGGGTTATGGAAAAGTAATAAGTAGAAAAGTATTATCACTAAAGGAAAGGGAACTATCAATAATATCGATATTATCTTGTCAAAAATATGAATCACAATTGTATTCACATATTAATGGAGCAATTAGAAATAAAGTAACAACGGGTGAGATTAGAAGTGTAATTAAAAATTTGGAACTTTTAGGTAATAAATCATATACAAAATTTGGATTGAAAGTATTTGACAAACTTTTAACCAATAAAAATAATATAAGTAAATTCATTTTTTTTAATTAGATATAAATATTTTATATCTTAATATTATAAATCATTCAAATTTATATTTATAAGTTTTTTAGCTAAATTTAATTTATTTCCCAAGATTATCTATAAAAATAGATTTCAGGATCAGTAAAAAAGGAGCTTTTTTATAAGATGAAAAAACTTTTGACATTATTCTTTTTTATTTCGATTCTAAATATTTTTATCACCCCACAAGATCTACTTGATTATAATAAAGGACTAGATAAGTACAACAAAGCAGAATTCTCAGAATCGATCCATTACTTCAATAAATTTTATTTACAATATTCTCATATAGATGAAATTTATTCCACAGCAAAATTTTATGAAGCAGATGCTCTTTATAAAATTGGTGAACTTGAAGGGGCTGCTTCTATTTTAATTTATTTGGTGAATAATTTCTCTAATTCAAACTTTAGAGCCGATGCTCTTTATAATTTAGGTTTAATAAATTTTCAGTTAGCCAGGTATACCCAAAGCCGAAAGTATTTCAGCAAATTTTCTGAGGAATATAGGTCGAATTCTAATTATGGTTCCTCTCTTTATTGGATAGGTGAAACTTATTCCCTTGAAGATGACCTTAATAATGCAGAATTGATCTTAAAACAGGCAATTGATCTAAATACTAACAACTATATAGATTATACAATTTTTTCATTAGCAAAAGTTTATGAAAAGAAAAATGATTATAAAAATGCCGTAAAATATTATGACAAACTACTTACTTTTTATAAAGATAGCCCTTTAGCACCTTTTGCCCAAAAACAAATAGGTATTGCATATTATCATCTCGAGGATTTTCAATCTTCAATATTAGAGTTAAATAATCCTCTAATAAAGGGGAATGATAATACTGAAAAAGTACAAAATTTATATCTTTTAGCTAATTCAAATTTTAAAGCCAAAAATTTTTCAAATGCAGAAAAAATTTATTTAGAAATAATAAATGATCATCCGACTTCTCCTTTAGTAAGAGATTCAAAACTAGGATTAGCCTGGAGTTATTTTCAGCAAAAGAAATATGAAAATGCTTTTGATGCCTTTAGTTCTATTAAAAACAGAAGAGATAATATTTCGGAAGAAGCTTCATTTTGGTCAGCGGAAACTCAAAGATATTTAGGCAACTATAGAGCTACAAAAGAACATTTTCAGTCTTTCCTCTCTAATTTCCCAAACAGTAAATTTGTCCCTAATGCAATTTATAAACTAGGTGTTATATATTACACAGATAAAGATTATACTCACGCTAAAGATTATTTAAGCAATGAAAGATTAAAATCTGACAGCAGATATCTAGCACAAGCCAATGTTATACTTGGACAAATATCACTTAATGAAAATAATTATGGCGCTGCAGAAAAATATTTTAGAGAAGCCCTGGAATTAAATGTAAACGAGAATAATATTGATAATAGTTCTAAACTTGGACTTGCAGTTTCTCTTTATCAACAAAAAAGATATGAAGAATCAAAAACTGTTTTGAATAATATTCTTAATGATAATTCAAATTATGAAAGGAACAAAGTTCTGTTCTACTTAGCAGAGAATGATTTTATGTTAAATGAATATGCAGAAGCTGTTTCAAATTATAGGAAAATAGAACTTACAGATAATGAAGTAAATAATTTAACTTTGTACGGATTGGGTTACTCTTATTTTAATTTAAAAGATTATGAAAATGCCAGTTATTATTTCAATGATTTTGTAAAAAAATATCCAAACGATGAAAAAATAATTGAAGTTAAATTAAGTCTGGCCGATAGTTATTACGGCAATAAAGATTTTCTTGCTTCAAGCAATGTTTACAATAATATACTGAATGGAATATCCAACTCTGAAAAATCTGATTATATACTTTACCAATATGCTCAGGCTCTATACAATTCAGGTAAATCAGATCAGGCTGTTAGAGAATTTAAAAACCTTCAGGCTAGATATCCCAGTTCTAAGTATGCAGATAGATCTCTTTATGTAATTGGCTGGATATCATTTCAGAAAAATGAATTTGAAGATGCTATTGAAAAATATAACATTGTGCTGGAAAAATATCCTTACACTTCTCTTGCTCCAATTGTTTATTACTCAATTGGCGATGCATATTTCAATCTTGGTAATTATGATTCTGCAATCACTACATATCAAGAGGTTATGATCAAATATCCACGTTCACCATCTGTTTTTGATGCTGTTAATGGAATACAATATTGCTATGTTGCACAAAATAAAATTGATAAAGCAGCAAATTTTCTTGAAGAATTTGTTAACCAGAATCTGGGTTTAAATTTTTCCGATAAAATAAGTTTCAAAATAGGAGATCTGTATTACGGACTGGCAGATTATAAAAAAGCTGTTGAAGGTTATTCAGCTTTCATAGAAAAATTCCCAAATAGTTCGCTAATACCGGATGCACATTATTGGGTTGGTAAATCTGCTGAACAACTTAAAGATAATGAAAAGGCAATTGAGAACTTTAATATTGTTTATAATTCTTACCCAAAAAGTGAATCAGCTGCAGCTTCTGTAATTGAGCTTACAAATATTTATAATAAACTTAAAAATTATGATGAAGCTGTTTCTTTATTACAATCAGCATTCGATAGATTGAAAGGATCACCGAGAGCAGCGGAATTAGCATTTTTACTGGGCTCAACTTTCTTAAATGCAGATAATGTCAGTTCGGCATATGATTCTTTTAACGATGTAATTACTTACTATGATGGGACGATCTTTTCCGAAAAAGCAAAATTGGAATTAGGGCTGATCGATCTGGCTGCAAAAAGATACGAAAATGCAGAACATTATTTTAGAGAACTTTCTGAAAACAGGAAGGATGACATTGGAGCTGAAGCTCAATATTATTTAGGTGAAACATTATTTGAACAAAACAATTTAGATGATGCTATTTCTGCATTTGTTAGAGTGAACACTGTTTACCCAAATTATGATGAGTGGGTTACAAAATCATTTTTAAAATTAGGTGATGCTTTTGTAAAACAAAAAGATTTTAATAAAGCAAAACAAATGTATAGGAGTGTTCTAAGCAGACACAGCAGAGGTAAAATTGCTAACGAGGCAAATAGAAAACTAAGGAGGATTAAATGATGAAATTATTATCATTCTTTATATCATTTTTCCTTTGCACAATTTTATTTGCACAGGATAAAGAAAATCAAAATGTAGAACTACCTGATTTTGTAATTACCGGAAAAAACGTTGTAAATATCCAATCAGTAAATAAAAAAGCTCCGCCGATTCTATCAATTATTTCTAAAGATTTTCTGCAGCCTGTTTATTCAACAGAAAATTTAAAAGTAAGTGAAATAAAAAGTAAAAATTTAAGTCCATTAAACTTTAAAGAAAAAATAGATTTCTTTAATGGAAATCTGGAGATAAAAGCCGGTAATTATTCTTTACCTGAAGGGAATATTTATTTTTCTCAACCATTTTCAAATGGATTATTCAATATTAATTTAAATGGTGGAAGCTTAAAAGCTTATGAAGATAATAGTGATCAAACTTATTTTAATGGGAAAGCAAATTTAGATCTATTTATTAAAAATAATTCAGATTTTTTTCCGGGTGCAAAAATTTCTTTTGGCGGTTCGTACAAGACTAATAAATATAAATTTTATGCCGTCACTAATCCAATGCAAAGAACGTTAAACAAAGGTAATTTTTCATTTGGTGTTCAAAATTTACAAAACAGGCAATTTGCATTTGCTGTAAATGTTACTGATGATTTTTATTCTCTAAAAAGTGAAAATTTTGATGAAAGCATTATTACGATAAATGGTTTTACAAAAATAGGATTAGAAAAATTTGATGTTGCTTCAAATATAATTTATAAAAAACAATCCTTAACAGATTCATCCGGTTCAAGTGTAAATGATAATTATCTTTTTGCAAATCTCAGAGCAAACCTAAACTTTATTGATGAATTTAAAGTATCACTAGGCTTTTCTTATTCTCATGTAACCGGTAATAATTATTATGCTCCTTTTGCAAGTGTTTCAATAGGATTAGGAAAAAGTGTAACACTTATTGGTGAATATTCTCCTAAAGCTGAATTTATTACTCAAGGTATGATGCTGAATAAGAATAAGTATTTCAATACTAATACATTCACAAATTTATTTTTTAAGAAAACAAATTCTATTGGGATTACTCTGAAATATGAATATCTAAAATTATTTGAGATGGATTTAGGATTTAATTACTATTCAACACCCAATCAGCCATATTTTAATAGACCGTTATCAATTGGAGAAAAATTTAATTTACTAACCATAAGTGCTAAAAGTACTTCAGGTTTTATTAAACTATTGCTTAATCCTGGCATAAATGGTATTCTAACTGCTGAAATAACATATAACAGTATTGAAGATAATTCAGGCAAAAAAATACCTTATTCTCCACAATTTAAAATTATTGCTAAATACAATTATGATTTTAATTTAAGTATAATGATTGAACCGTCAGTTAAATATTTCTCGAACAGCTACGCAGATATAGCAAACACAGTTGAAATAAAACCTTTTGTTGATCTGGGATTAAGAATATCTAAAAAGTTAAATAATAATATTTACGTTTTTGTTGAAGGCTCTAATCTTTTAAATCATTCTAATTATATTTATGATGGATATAAAGAGTTACCGGTTAGCTTGAATGGTGGTGTTAGTATAAGATGGTAATTTCTTAAAAAAGAAGGATATTTTAATTTGCAGTCATTCTTACATATCTGTATTTTTATAAACATCAGTATAAAATAATTAGTAATGAACAAAGCAGAACTTATAAGAGCTATTTCAAAAAGAGCAGGTATTCCAGATACCAATGCAAAATTATTTTTTGAAGTACTCTTAAAAAGACTTTCAGAAACATTGCAGCCTGGACAGGCAGCTGATATTTCCGGTATTGGTTTTTTACAATTAAGAAAGGGTAAACTGCAAACAAGTGATAAAACAGAAGATGATCCTGTAATAAAAGAAGATCTAAATCTTATTGTATTTTATGAAAATGCTGATGAGCCAAATACAAATAATATAATTTTCAACATTCCGGAAATTGAATCGCATCCAAAAGATTCCATTGAACAGACCTTTAGTTTAAGTATAGGCAAACCCGTAATCCCTCTTAAAGGAGTTAATGAAAATGATTACAAAACTCCTGTCACAGGAAAAGAATTAAAAAATCTTGTAAGCAGCAGAGTTGAAATTCTTTTAAGCGAGATTAACATTATACGTGATTATGCAAAAGGTAGTGAAGTTCTTTTAATAACACCGACCAAATACTCAAGGGATCAATTTGAAATAAAATGGGATGATCTTGTTGATGATAAAGTTGATGAAGCTGAAGAAAAAAATATAAATGATAAAAAATCAGTTGAAAAAATAGAGTGGGAATTTGGATCAGAATTGAGTAAAGAAATTGATGAAGAATCATTATTGGATATAAATAAAGATGAACCTTCCCTAATTTCTCCTAAATCTCCAATAACAGAAGATGAAAAAAAAGATATATCTTGGAATTTTGGAATTACACAAGAAGAAATATTACCTACTGAAGAAATAAAAGAAAAAGTTGATGAAGACAAAGACGAAATTGAAAAAGATAAAACTAAAGAAGTTGTTGACAAAAAAGATACTGATACTGTAAAAGATAAAACACAGGAAGTTGTTGATAAAAAAGAAACTGATACTGTTAAAGATAAAACTCAAGAAGTTGTCGATGAAAAAGAACCAGATATACCACAAGAAAAAGATGTAACTGATGAAAAGCCTGAGTATCAGAAAATTGATACTCTTTATGAACGGCTAAAATCACAAAAGAAAATTCAGACTGATGAATTTGACTTTACTTGGAGCTTTGGTGAAACTTTAGAAATTGATAAAATAAAAGAAGATACCAAAGAAGTAACTAAACCAAGAAAACAGTTCCCTGAAAAACCGATAATCAAAGGAAAAAAAGAAATTCCTAAGTCTAAAATTACCAAGGATAGAACTGATAAGACAATTGAAAAGAAAACCGAACCTAAAAAAGATATTAGTAAGGAAGAGATCTCCAAGGAAGATAAAGTCTCTTTTTCTACTTTAAGACCTACGGTCACTCGTCCAACAATAACCAAAGAAGAAATTAAAAAAGACAAAACAACTGACAGATTTGTTACTAAACCTAGGACAAGCACTTATCAGCATACAGGTACTTATTCTAAAAAAGGTACTGCTATTCCATTTTTTATTGGAATATTTGTGATTATAACGGTAGGTGTTTTACTTATTCATTTTTTAACTGATATAGATCTGGACTTTTTTAATTTATCAAAAAAAGATACACATGTAACTACAAATAAACTTTTTGCCGGGACCAATATAATTGAAAGGAATTATGATGTTCCCGTTTCTTTTAGTTCTGATAAAAACGTAGTTAACATTGTTCCGGTACCTGTGAAGAAGAAATCTGTAGTAAAAACACCACCCAAAAAAACTAATATAAAAAATACACCTAAAAAAGATGAGCCGAAAACTTTAGATCTTAAAAGGATCAAAGGTCTTAAAGAAACAATGAATGATGTTGTAAAAGCAACAAAGAATAAGGAACTAAATATTCCTGCTAAAGTAGAAAAGAAAGATCCTGCAGAAACTTCTGATCTATTTACATTTGAAAATTTACCGGATCCGATTGACACAACAAAATTAAATCCAAATATTTTTTCTGATCAAGGCACATACTCAGTTCAGGTTTCATCGTGGCAGCAATTATCAACAGCTGAAAGTGAAGTTGCAAAATTTAAAAATAAGGGATATGATGCTTATGTTGCAGAAGCTTTAATTCCCGGTAAAGGAATTTGGTACAGAGTAAGAGTTCGTAATTTTAAATCAGTTAGAGAAGCAGAGGATTTTTTACAGTTATATCAATAAATATATAAGGTTTAGAGAAGCATGAATTTATTCTCAATATTTTTGAAAGGCGGCATAATAATGTGGCCTATTTTATTATGTTCAATTTTGGCTGTTACAATTATAGTTGACAGATTTTTGGCTTTACGAAAAGCCAAGATAAATGCACCGGCATTTATGGTTAGGATTAGAGGTTTTATTAAAAAAGATGATATCGATGGTGCATTAAACTTTTGCAGACAAGAGAAATCATCAGTTTCACATATAATAAAAATTGGACTTCAAAAATTTTCAATGGGACACCAAAGAGTAAAAGAAGCTATTGAAAATGCCGGAAGACAAGAATTGATAAAACTGGAAAAAGGATTAACTGTTTTAGCTTCTATTTCGGGTATTGCTCCTCTTTTAGGATTTCTTGGAACTGTAACAGGTATGATCTCAGCTTTTATGACAATTGAAAACCTTGCCGGCGCTGCAAAT
>PFGS01000055.1 GCA_002783525.1 Ignavibacteriales bacterium CG12_big_fil_rev_8_21_14_0_65_30_8
AACAAATATACATTGTTTATTTCATTCAATAAGATTTACTTTTTCATAAAATATAAATTAATTCATATCTTTGAATATAATTGTTAATTTATTACCTGTATGAATAAAAAATATTTGTTTATTTCTGATATTCACCTCGGACTTCAATCCAGAGAAATTGAAGACAAAAAAGAAAAACTATTAGTCAAATTTTTAAATGAAACCGCTACTGATTGTGATGAACTTTTTATAATAGGAGATCTGTTCGATTATTGGTTTGAATATAAATATGTTTACCAAAAAGGGTTTTACAGAACTTTAACTGCTTTGAAAGATATAACTGACAAAGGAATTGTTGTTCATTACTTTATTGGCAATCATGACTTTATGCATCAAGACTTTTTTACAAAAGAAATTGGAACAAAACTATACGAAGATGCAGTACATTTTATATTAAACGGTAAAAAATTTTTTATTGCTCACGGTGATGGCCTGGTTAAAAATGATATCGGTTATAAAATATTAAAATCAATTTTAAGGAACAAAATAGTTCAGTGGTTGTATGGGTGGCTTCATCCTGATATTGGAGTTTGGCTGGCTAAACTGACAAGTAAATCCAGCAGAGATTATACAACAAAAAAAGATTACGGAGAAGAAGACGGATTATTTGAAACAGCTAAAAACAAAATTGATGAAGGATTTGATTATATTTTATTCGGTCACGAACACCAAAAGAAAGATCTGCAATATAAAAATGGAAGATACATCAATTTAGGTTCTTGGCTTGAGAAACCCTGCTATGGTAAATTTGAAAACAATAATTTTGAAATAATAGATATTACAAATGGCTGATTCAAAAAAAAATAAAAAGAAAAAAGGGAAAAGAAAATTAATAATTATTTCCTTCCTTTTAATACTACTCATTGCTTTTGGGTATTATATTTATAGTGGATTGCCATCTTTGGAAGAACTTGAAAACCCTAAACCTCAACTAGCAAGTACCGTTTATTCAATAGATGGCGAACAGATCGGTAAATATTTTATTGAAAATAGAATTGAGAGAAGATTTTCGGAATTCCCTTCATATTTAGTAAAAGCTTTGATAGCAACAGAGGATAGAAAATTCTATGAACACTGGGGTGTAGATATAATGCGCTTTGGTAAAGCAATGGTTAAAAATTTACTTACTTTTTCACGTGAAGGTGCCAGTACTATTACTCAACAGCTTGCTAAAAACTTATACAAACTAAAAACTGCAAATGAAAATCCTGCCGAAACTGTAGTAAGAAAAATTAGAGAATGGATTACAGCTATTCAAATTGAGAAGACCTATACTAAAAATGAAATTATTGAACTGTATCTTAATGTATCATACTTTGGCAAAAGTGCATACGGAGTGGAATCAGCTTCAAGAATTTATTTTAATAAAAGTGTAAATGAATTATCAATGCCTGAAGCTGCATTATTTGTAGCGTTATTAAAATCCTCAACCTATTATAATCCGGAAAGACATCCTGTTAATGCATTGTTAAGAAGAAATTTGGTAATGCGTAACATGGTTGTAATGAATGAATTAAGTCAATCTGATTATAATAAATTTAAAAAAGAACCTATAATTTTAGCTGAAAACAGTAAAAAAGGTCCAGGTGGTATTGCTCCTTATTTTATGGAGTATGTTAGAAAAGAACTATCAAATTTGTCATCTAAATACAAATATGATCTTTACCGTGACGGGTTAAATATTTATTCCACAATAGATTCAAGAATGCAAAAAATTGCAAATGAAGTTGTAGCTAATCATTTAGAAGAATTTCAGAAAATGTTTGATAGTAAATGGAGCTGGAAAGAAAACAAAGATCTTCTGGCAACAATACTTGATGAAGATATTAGAAATTCAAAAGAATATAAAAATGCTGAAACAAAGGAAGAAAAAGCAAGAATATATAACAGTCTTAAATACGATAAAAATTTTATAGAAAATGTAAAAAAAGATGCAACAAAAATTCAGGTTGGTTTTGTTGTTTTAGATCAGGCTAATGGTCAGATAAAAGCAATGGTGGGAGGAGAAAACCAAATCTTTGGAAGGGGATTAAATCATACAACAGAAATTAAAAGACAACCTGGCTCTGCAATGAAACCATTTGTTTATGCAACTGCAATTAGCAATGGATATTATCCGGCATACACCTTACTCAATCAAAAATTTGATTACCATAGCTGGGCTCCCTCTAATTTTTCTGAAAATGAATATGGGGGTTATACATCTTTTAGAGTTGCATTAGCTCATTCACTAAATGTGATTGCAGGAAGAATGACTACAAGCAATATAGCTCCACCTAGTCAAGTAGCAAGAATGGCACATAAAATGGGTATAGAATCAAAACTTGCGGCTGTCCCTTCTATAGCATTGGGTACCTCCGAAATTTCTCCACTTGAATTAACTTCTGCTTATGGAACCATTGCCAATAATGGTGTTCATGTTTCACCTGTTTCAGTAAACAGACTTGAAGATAGGAATAATATTTTGATTGATAAATTTATTCCAGTTTATACAGAAGCAATTTCATTACAGGTAGCATCTGTATTAACCAATATGTTGGAGTCTGTTGTTTCAGAAGGAACAGGAAGAGGAGTAAGAAGATATTTCTCATATCCTACCGGAGGTAAAACAGGAACCACACAAAATTATGCAGATGCTTGGTATGTAGGTTTTACTCCCGATCTTACTGCTGGTGTTTGGGTTGGTTTTGATGACCACAGAATTAAATTTACAAATACTTATGGACAGGGAGCTGTAGCTGCAATGCCAATATGGTCACAATTTATGGGGAGAGTTTATAAGGAGTTAAAAATACCTGTAAAATATTTTCATCTGGCACCGGGAGTTGTAAAAGCTACTTTCTGTAAAACAACTATGGATTTAGGAGAACCAAAAATTGCTACATCCAGATGTCCTGAAACTGTAACTGATATTATAATTTCAAAAGATATGCCCGGTACTTGTGAGATACACCCTGAAGACAATAAAATTAAAAATGAAAACAAGAATAATTCGAGGTGGTAATTTAAAATAATATTATTGCCCGGATGATGAAATTGGTAGACATGCTAGGTTCAGGGTCTAGTCCAATTATTTGGGTGGGGGTTCGAGTCCCCCTCCGGGCACAAATAATATTGAGCTTTTTAAGGAAGTGAGGTCTACGGAAAAATCCTACGTTGAAAAAAAAATTTTTGTATTTGCCTGTCTGTAGACTAGTAGATTTTTCCATAAGAGATTTTTTAAAAAGTTCCTTTTCCAAAAACATAACTTTCTCTTAATAAAAAATTTATTTTGGACCTTCTTTGTGACTTCAATTCTAAATATCATCCTATATAAAAATTAATTATATCGTTATAAAATTATAGTACTAATATTAAAAAATATTATTATCTTTATATCTGAGAGCATAAAAGCAGAACCAATTTAGATTTATTATTCCTTTTTTAATAGTTATTTATTGATTTAGATGTATTTATTTATGAGCAAAAAAATCATAATTATATGTTATGCTCTATTATCATTTATACCTGTAATTTTTCCGCAGAGCATACTTAAAGGAACTGTTAAAGATTATTATACTCACGAACCTTTAGTTGGAGCTAATATTTTAATAACAGGTACAAAACAGGGGACTGCAACAAATTCAAACGGGCAGTTTACAATTTCAAATATAAGTGCAGGCACATATAATGTTGTAATAAGTTTTATTGGATACACTACTTCAACTTTATCTATAATTATAGCTGATAATGATGTTAAAGAAATTGAAGTAAACTTAGTTAGGAAAAATATTATTAGTGAAAAAATTGTTGTTACGGCATCTAAACAACCTGAAAAACTAACTGAGGCTCCCGCTACACTTAATGTTATTTCTTCATATGATTTTGAATCTTTAACGACATTCAATATTGGAGAAATATTTGCACGCCAAAAAGGTGTTGATTTTATTAGAACAGGTATTCTTGCCATTGGACTTAATATAAGAGGTTTGAACAATTCATTTAATACAAAAAATCTTCAATTAGTTGATAATAGATTATCTACATTAATTACAACAGGTTATCCTTTTGGACCTTTGAGTACATACGAAAAAGATGATATAGATCGTATTGAAATAGTATTAGGACCTTCTGCTGTTCTTTATGGACCTAATGCATATAATGGGTTGATCAATATAATAACTAAAGATCCCAGGGCTTCTCAAGGTACTACTGTTGCTATTGCTGGAGGTAATCAAAGTATATTAAGTGGAAGATTCAGATATGCTAAAGTATTAAATAATAAATTTTCATTAAAAGTAAGTGGAGAATATATACAAGGGCTAGAATACAATTATACAGATAGTGTTTATGTAGGTACTAAAGGATTTCCTGAACTTGATTTAGATAGAAGATTTACTTCTTTAAAAGGCGAGGTTTCACTTTATTTTAATATTGATAAAAAAAGTGACCTCATATTTACCTATGGCGGAAGTGTAAATAATAATATTAGTAATACAACAGCAGGAAGAAATCAAATAAAAGATTGGAGAATAAATGTACTTCAAGGTCAGTATTCTTCTCCTCATTTATATACTCAATTGTATTTTACCTGGAGCAAGACAACAGATACTTATTCGTTGAATCAAAGGACACAAAATTATATTAGTTTTATTAAAGCAGGTTTTAGTGATGTTGTTGCTAGAGAAAGATCTTTTAAAGAAGCCTGGGCGGGGACATCGCCTACTTCTGGAGTTGCACTGAAACGCGGTGCATTATTTAAGGATGCATCAAAAAGATTGAATGGTGAAATTCAGTACAATAATAAATTCGGAAAGGTAAAATTAGTTACTGGTGTGCAGTGGCAACGTGATATGGCAAATAGTAATAATACATATCTTTTGGATAAAAATGGTACAATTCAATTAGATCAGATTGGTGGATATACTCAAATTGAATATGAATTAGATGATACTGGTTTTAAATTTCTGGTTGCTGCAAGAGGAGATAAACACGAACTATACGGATTTAATTTTATTCCCAAAGCAGGTATTTTGTATACAACCGAAATAGGTACTTTTCGAATTACATACGGAAGAGGAATAGAAGCCCCATCTATTTTAAATCTTAGCAGCAATATTTTTGGAGGACTTATATTAGGTAACGGAGAAGGATTTACATTAAGTGATGGAACTCTTATTCCAAAACTTGAAGTTGAGACGATCAATACAATTGAAGCAGGTTACAAAGGACTAATAAACAACAAACTTTTTTTTGATGTTAATGCATATTATAATTTATCTGAACACTTTATTTCACCATTAATAAATATTGCAACTAATGGAAGAAAAGTTATAAAAAGAGGTGAAACTCCTATACAGGAAATAGTGCCGGGTACACCATCTTCAGGTACACCTTTTTTACAAACCAATTTAAATTTTGGTAAAGTTAATACTTATGGGTTTGATATTGGAATAAATTATTTTTTGAATAAAAATCTAACAATCGTTTTCAATTATTCATATTTTAATTTTCAAATAGATACAAATGATCTTTCAAATGACGGAGACCGAAACGGTAAAGTTACTGAAACTGATCTGCCAATGAATACACCAACAAACAAATTAGGAATTGGAATAAATTGGAATAATGAAAAATTTTTTGGCTCTATATTTGGTCGTTGGGTAGAAAAATATGATAATATTTCAGGTATAAATGTAGCAGCTTCTACAAATACTGATCTAATTATTGGTGGTACATCTGTTGTAGAAAATGCTCGTGTGGGTAGATCTTGGAATTATGGTCCTTTGGGTGGTTTTTTTAATCTAGATCTAAATTTAAATTATAAGTTTGCATCTCAAATTACATTTTCAGTTGCAGTTATAAATTTATTTAATTCTAAAGTAAGAGAATTTTCAGGCTCACCTTTTATAGATAGATTAATTTCTTCAGAACTTAAATTTAATTTTTAAAAAAAATTTATGTTAAAAGGAATAATTTGAGAAGCTTTTGTAAACTATTAAAAATATTTATTTTTTTTAGTACTATTTGTACTATAAATCTTTTCTCACAGCCAAAATTATTTATCAAGCATAATCAAGAAGATTATTCACTGGGAAAACATTTATCCATTCTTGAAGATAAAGGCAAAACACTAAGTATATATGAAGCAGCATCTGATTCGATGAGAGACAAATATGTTTATTACGGTAAAGAATTTCTGAATTTTAAATTTAACACATCTGCATTATGGTTGAGATTTATTGTAATAGATACATTATCAATTCATGCCTCTGGTTTGATGGGTGCCAATAAAACCAGTACCTGGCTCCTTGTTAGGAACGATCCAATATTTGAAGACATCCGTGTTTACTACAGAGACTTAAACACTGATTCAAATAAATTTATAGAAAAAAGGTCAGGCAGTTTAATACCAAATAGCGAAAAAACAATTAAAATAAATGACTTTGTTGCTGGTTTTCCAGTTAAAAAAAATGTACCCGACACAGTTTATTTAAGACTGCAAACTCGTTCACAATTTATCATCTCATTTAATCTTTTAACAACCGGCGATTATGTTATCCGCAGTTCGAAAAGAAATTTTTTTCACGGGTTTCTTTTCGGCATATTTATCTTACTGATTGCATACAACACACTGCTTTATATATCTGTGAAAGATAAAACTTATCTCTTATACGTTTTATATATCCTGTCCTATTCACTCGGTATTTTTATATATGAAGGATACTACTTTGACATTATTGGCAGAACTTTTTACAAAGATTATTTCATTTTGCCTGTTGGAACTGTTACGTGCGGTGGAGTATTCTGGCTGCTGCTTACAAGAGAATTTCTTTCCACAAAACAGTATCTGCCCTGGGCATATAAACTGCTGACTTATCTTACCCCTATCGGGCCCGTACTCTTTGTTTTTATCTTTGCATCTTCTACACCATGGTTGATAACTATTTGGACTCTCTTTAACCTCGTTTATTATTTAGTTGGATTTGTAGTTGCTTATATTTCCTTAAAAAAGGGAGTTTATTTAGCAAAATATTATCTGCTTGCCTTAAGCGGTATGGCAATTGGTATTCTAATTATAAGTTCTTCCCGTAATAATTTTCTCTCGTTGCCATATACATTCTGGACTCAGAATGCATCAAGTTTGGGAATATTATGGGAAGCTCTGGTTTTAGCCGCTACTGTTGGATACAGGTTTAATTATTTAAGAGCTCAAAAAGAAAAAGAAAAAGTTTTAATAAGAAACCAAATAGCTGCTGACCTGCATGATGAAGTTGGTAGTAATCTTAGTGCAATAGCTTTGCAAAGTAGGATGATGATTAAATCACAGGACTTAGATATAAACACCAAAAATAAATTGGAGGATATTAATAAAATAACCGGTAATACTACTGATACAATTAGAGATATTGTATGGTTTATTAATCCGTTCCACGATAAATCTGAAGACTTACTTTTAAGGATGAAAGAGCTAGCCTCGAAGATGTTAATCAATCTAAATTATGAATTTAATGTGAAACGAAATAATGAAAATATTTTTAATGTCCTACCTAATTTAAGTGTGAGAAGGCATACCTATCTTATTTTTAAAGAAGTGTTGAATAATATTGTTAAACATTCAGAAGCTACAAAAGTAAGTATATTATTATCGGTAGATGAAAATAAATTTGAAATGGTAATAACCGATAACGGTAAAGGATTTGACGAAAAAGAAATTATTTACGGCGAAGGATTAAGAAATTTAAAGAACCGAGCTGAACAATCAGGTGGGCTGCTCACCATTAACAGCAGCAAAAGTGAAGGGACAATAATTAAACTTGAAATTATAATTTGAGAAAGAGGAAGTTAGTTTTTATAAATATTAGTTTTCGGCACCAATCCTTCCTTAAGTGCTTTTGAAACAAGACCACTCCGTGTATTTACATGAACCTTATGATAAATATTTTTTATATGCGTTTGCACTGTCTGCGGACTTGTAAAAGTTATCTTTGCAATTTCATTTGCTGTTTTTCCGTCTACTAGATAATTTAAAATTTCTTTTTCTCTTTTTGTAAGCCCATATGAATTTTTAGTTTGTTTCATTGAAGAAAATATATTAAATACTTTTCTTGCAAGCCCGGCATTAATAGATGAACCTCCATCTACAACAATTTGAATTGCTTCAATTATTTCCTCGGGAGTAGAATTTTTAAGAAGATATCCGTTTGCTCCATTGCAGATGGCATCAAATATTTTTTCATTATCGTCAAAAACTGTAAGTACAATAATTTCTACTTCTTTATTAATTGCTTTTATTTCTTTTATCCCGTCTATTCCGTTCATACCGGGTAGATTTATATCGGTCAATATTATATCCGGTGTTTCTCCTTTGGATAACATTTTAAGCGCGTCGGCTACATTTGTAAATTCATATTCACATTTGCACCAGTCACTCTGGTTAATAGCGCTGCGGATAATTCGTGAATAAGAAATGTTATCTTCTATTATCCATATTTCAGTCATATTTCCTTCCTGTTACCGGAATAGCTCAATGGTAAGTTAATTAAATTATAATTTAACGCACATATAAATAAAATATTTATTGATAACAAAAAATACCAAGAACAGGGTAATTTTCAGATTATATTGTAATTGAATCCATATCTGTCCAAAATAATTTTTTATATGTCGTCCCGATGGGACTTCAGAAAAAAAGGAGAATATGTTTCTATAAATATTTTGTCCCTATCGGGACATTAAAATGCTTACTTTAGCTTGTTTTTTTTGAATAGTCCTTTTAAGGACTAAATATTTATAGAAAACTCTGATCCTCCAAAATTCAAGTCCCGTATGGGACGAAATATTAGGGATTGATTTTAATAGAATATAAAAAAATAATAAAACAGAACGTATTCCAATTT
>PFGS01000192.1:0-8890 GCA_002783525.1 Ignavibacteriales bacterium CG12_big_fil_rev_8_21_14_0_65_30_8
TTTCATAATAAACAAAAACACAGTCTTTGTCATTAATGCTTCTTACCATTAATTCGCCCTGTTTTTCTTCATAAAACCCATTTTCTCTAATTTCTTTAATATGTTCTCCAGTTAAATATTTTTCAATATTATCTACATTTTCTTGAATTAGTGAAATTTCATTTTCCAGCAAAGGAGCTCCAAACTCACTTTTTAATGTACAGCAGGCTCCTTTACATTTATTCAGATCACAGGTAAATTTTTGTGTAAAAATTTCTTCCCTAACAAGAACATCATTTATTACTATTTTGCTGCTTTCAAACATTGGAATAATTTTTGATGAAAGATAATGATTTGTTCATAAATTGAAAAGTTTGATAAAATATACAATTAATAAATTTGTTGTCATATTTGCATTTATTAATTAAGTTAAGATTTAATACTTAATAATAGATTGAAAAAATTATGAATTTTTGGGGTAAAGTAATTATCATCACCGGTGCTTCAAGTGGAATTGGTAAAGAACTTGCATTATCATTATCCAAAGAAAAATGTAAACTTGTTTTAATTGCTCGACGAATTGAAATCCTAAATGAATTAAAACAAGAAATAGAAAATAATGGTTCTGAATTACTTGCGATTAAATGTGATGTCTCTGATAAAGAACAAGTAAAATATTCTGTTGAATCAGTAATTAAAAAATTTAACCAAATAGACGGAGCTATTTTAAACTCAGGAGTTTCATATAAACAATCCTTCTCAAATTTTGATTCCACAATTGCAGAAAAAACTTTTGCCGTAAATTATTTTGGAATTGTTAATTTTTTAAATGAGCTACTTCCAATTTTTAAAAAACAAAGATCAGGATTTATTGCCGGAATTACTAGTCTTGCTGATGCAAGGGGTTTTCCCGTAAGTGGTTTTTACTGTTCAAGCAAAGCAGCTGTTACTTCTTTATTGGAAAGTTTAAAAGCAGAATACAAACCATTTAATGTGAATATTATAAATATACATCCAGGATTTGTTAAAACTCCAATGACAGATAAAAATGATTTTCCCATGCCATTTTTAATGGATACAAAAGAAGCATGTAAAATTATATTGAAGGGATTGAAAAAAAATAAAGGTATAATTAAATTTCCATGGCAAATGACATTTTTAACAGGTCTTTTAAAGAGAATACCTGATTCATGGTTTCAATATATTGCTGATAAAAGAATGAGTGTAAGAAAAAAATAATTAAATTAAATTTTTGGGGGTTCTATGAAAATTATATTTTCATTTATACTTCTCTTTACAGTTAATTTTTTCCCTCAAGCAGATACTTCTATTACATTTAATGAAGTGATGTTTTATACAAGCAGTTCTACCAACAGTGAGTTTATTGAACTTTATAATACATCTACAACAGATATTTTTGATCTAAATAATTTTAAATTTAAGTATTACACAACAAGTGCTGACATAATTATCTCGGCAGGATTTGGTACATTACTTCCTCCTCAAAGTTATGCAGTAATTTTTGAAGGTGATTATGATCTTGCAACAGGTATTTATAATGGAATTGTACCAGCCTCAGCATTAATTCTAAAATTAAATAATAACACATTTGGTTCATCCGGAATGGCAAACACAAGTAATAGAGACCTAACATTGATGAATGTTTCCGGTGATACATTAGATACCTATACTTATTCTGCTAATAATTCAAAGAATATATCGGATGAAAAGATTACAACTAATAAAGATAATTCAAATGGAAATTGGACAAACTCAACTCAAACTAATGGGACACCCGGATTTAGAAATACCGCAACACCTTTAAGCTTCAATTTAGGTATAACATCTTTTACTTCTTCACCTTCTCTTAATTTAGTTGGAAAAGATATAAATATTTCTGCTACTGCAAATAACACCGGTACTCAGACTGCAGGCAGTTATTCAATAGATATATTTAATGATACAAATTTTGATTCTGTTATAACTTTATCTGAAAGAATATTTACTCAATCTTTTACAAATTTAGCATCGGGTGATTCAACATCTGTTAACACAGTAATTTCAAATCCAAGTGCCGGTGCAATTAATTTAATTGCAAAAGTAAATTATACTCAAGACGAAGACACAACAAATAACTCCGAAATAATTTCACTAAATGTTTATCCTATTCAGCATTTGTTTAATGATATAGTAATTAATGAAATAATGTATGCACCATCTTCAGGTAAAACCGAATGGGTGGAATTATACAATAGAACAGATTCATCGGTTAATTTAAATGGATGGAGTTTTTCAGATAATAACACAAAAGTAAGAATAACAAATAATGATATTTCTATTCCCACTAATTCATTTATTATTTTAAGCGGTGATTCTACAGTATTAAATAATTTTTCTGTCCCCGTTCAACTTATTACTTTTAGTAACATGCCTACTTTAAACAATTCAGGAGATGCTGTTGTAATTAAAGATTCATTAGGAATATTGATCGATAGTATAATTTACACTCCATCCTGGGGAGGAAGTAATGGAAATTCTCTGGAAAGAATTGATATTAATGATTCATCAACCAAACAAAGTAATTGGGGAACATCAATTAATACAAACGGTGCAACACCGGGAATAAAAAACTCATTAACGCCTTTTGATTATGATTTAGCTATTACTTTTTTTTCTCATTCACCGGAATACATACTTGAAGGTAAAGAAAATAGAATTTCTCTTAAAGCAATTATAAAAAACATAGGAAGGAATACAGCCTCAACTTTTACTTTTAATTTTTATAACGATTCTAACTTTGACAACATTGGTACCCCAAACGAAATATTTTTTACTCAAAATTATTCTAATCTTGTAAAATCAGATTCTATTATTATTTTTACTGAAATGAACTCTCTCTCCGAGGGTAATTATAATATTATTACGAAAATTAATTTTCCTTTAGACGAAGATGTATCAAATAACAAAAACATTGACAGCTTTTCAGTTATAAGAGAACCGAATACTTATAACAATCTAATTATAAATGAAATTATGTATGCGCCACAGCTCGGACAAAGTGAATGGATCGAGATATTCAACCGAAGTGATTCTTCAGTTAATTTAAAAAGCTGGGAGATACATGATAATTCAACAAAAGTAAAAATTACGAATGATGATTTCATTTTAGCACCGAAAAATTTTGCTGTTTTCAGTTCAGATTCATCTTTGTTAAAAATTTATAAAAATTCAATCAATCTATTAGTGATTACTGATTTACCATCATTAAATAACAGCAGTGATAAGATAGCACTCAGTGATTCTTTAGGTCTAGGAATTGACATCGTAACCTATAATTCATCATGGGGAGGTGAAAATGGAAAATCTTTAGAGAGAATTGAACCAGATATAAATTCTACATTTCAATCTAATTGGGGTACATCAACCAGTTTAAATGGAGCAACTCCTGGATTAATAAATTCCTTAACTCAAAAAGATTTTAATATTGGAGTTACTGATATAATTTATAACCCAGCTAAACCACTAAAAGAAGATAATGTAAATATATCCGCAATGATAAATAATTCCGGTAAAAATAATGTGCAGTATTCTCTAGAATTGTATGATATGACAAACGCTGATATTTGGCCGGGCGCACTTGTTGAGACAAAACAAAATTTATCTATAAATGCAGGCGAGACAAAAACAGAATCTTTTAATACAACAATAACCAACATTCAAAATGATAACACATTTGTAGTTAGAGCAGTACTCAATACTGATCAAGACACAACTGACAACTGGAAACAAAAAACAATTTCTCCCGGTTTTCCGCGTTCAACAATAGTTGTAAACGAGATTATGTTTACACCTGTTGGCGGTGAACCTGAGTGGATAGAAATTTATAATACTTCAACTGATTCTATTAATTTATCAGACTGGTCAATTACTGATAGATTTGCAACTCCGGTAACAGCAACAATAAATGGTAATATATTTATTCAACCAAAATCTTTTTTAATAATTACTAGAGATTCCAGCATTTCCCTATACCATCAATCAATTGCATCTAAAATAATGGTTTTAAATTTTCCGGGATTAAACAACGATCAAGATGGTGTTGTTTTACGAGATAATAGAGGTTTAACAATTGATTCTGTTTTATATAACAGCAATTGGGGCGGTACGGGCGGATTTTCTTTGGAAAGAAAAGAATTTGAAGTAAGCAGTAATCTCCAAACTAATTGGTCGTCATCAACAGATAATGAAATGAGTACACCGGGAAGAATTAACAGCATTGCAGACAGAAATTTTGACTTAAAAGCCGGAGCTATTTCCTTTGATCCAAGATATCCGGTTTTAGGTGACAATGTAAATCCATCAGTAAAAGTAATTAATAAAGGTCAGTATAGTGCATCTAATTTCTCAGTTCAGTTTTCTATAGATACAAACTCTGATAACATTCCTGATCAACTTCTTTCAACAGAAGAAGGATTAAATTTAACCGGACTGGACTCTGTTAATATTTCATCTTCTTCTGATATTAATGATCTGCAGCAAAAAGTATTTGTTAGTGCCAATATTATTTTTACTCAAGATGAAGATACTCTTAACAATTATATCGCAGCATCTATTGAACCCGGGTTTGCGCATAACTCAATTGTAATAAATGAAATAATGTATGCACCGGAAACAGAGAAACCTGAATGGATAGAATTAATTAATAATTCAAATAAATCTATAAATTTAAAAAACTGGTCTGTGAGCGATTTGCTTCCCTCCCCGACAAAAAACTTTATTACAAACTCTGATCTGATTTTAAATGAAAACGAATATATCGTATTAACAAAGGACTCAACATTTTTTTCTGTTTATCCAAATGTAAATTCAACTGTTAAGCTTGTAAATTTCGGTTCGCTTGGTAATACTTCAGATGGAATTATTGTATATGATTTCCGAGATGCAATAATTGACAGCATTCTTTATTATTCAGATTGGGGTGGTGGAAATGGTTTTTCATTGGAAAGAATTTCTTTAAATAATAGTACAAATGACAGCACAAACTGGACAACTTCTCTTAGTGTAAATCACAGCACACCCGGTGTTTCAAACTCAATAGTCAATGTTATTGCCGGCACAAAAGGACAACTAATAATTAATGAAATTATGTATGATCCTGCTGAAGGAAATACAGAGTTTATAGAATTTTATAATAATACAAAAGAAGATGTAAATATTGGCGGTTGGGAAATATATGATGAGAAAAGCAATAATTATAAACTTTCGCGAACTAGTTTAGTAATTCCATCAGGTAAATATTTTTTACTTTCTGCTGACTCAACAATAATAAGTAACTATAATTTATCTTCTGAAGATATTGTTACAGTAGTTAATGCTTCTTCTTTAGGCCTTACAAATACAGATGAATTAATTCATCTTAAAGATTTCCTGGGCAACACAATTGATTCTGTTGTTTATTCTGATAAATGGAATAACAAAAATTTTACAGATACAAAGAACAGATCTTTAGAAAGAATAAATCCTAATATTAACGGCAATGATGGAGAAAACTGGAGTACTTCTGTGAGTCCGCTAAGTGCAACTCCGGGAAAACAGAATAGCATTTACACCGATCTGAAATTAACGCAATCCAATATTTCAATCTCTCCAAATCCGTTTTCACCTGACAATGACGGGTTTGAAGACTTTACAATTATTTCTTATAATTTAAGTCAGCCAATTGCACAAGTAAAAATAAAAATATTTGACAGCCAGGGTAGATTGGTAAGAACACTTGAGAATAATACAGCTTCAGGCCAAAACGGTTCTGTAATATTTAACGGTCTTGATGATGAAGGCAATGTGTTGCGAATGGGTATATATATTGTTTATCTTGAAGCATTAAATCAAAATTCTGGTACAGTTGAAGCATTAAAAGCTGCAATGGTTATTGCAAGGAAATTTAATTAGATTTTTAATTAATAAAATGAAATTAAAATTTTTATTATTATCATATATTTTATTTTTATCATCATGCAATGATAATATTGTAAATGTAAGTCCTGAACAACAAACACTTGCTCAAACATTTATGCATGGTGAGTTTTGGGTTTATTCAGTAATTGATACTGAAAAATCAAGTTGGCAACAAAATGATATTATTACTATTGATACCTTGGTAATATCAAATTCATGAAAAAAGTATCTTGCTAATGGTAAATCAGCATATGTTTGGAGTTTAGAATACTCTAAAAGCAAATATCGTAATATGACTTTATATATTACACAATCAGTTGATACTTTATTTATTTATAAAAATGATTTAAGTGAATATTTTAAAATTATTTCCCCTCTTAAAATTGGTCGTTCTTGGGAATCTCAAAGGGTCAATTATTTAATTGTATCAAAAACTAATATTAAAACCTCACTTCCTTTTTCTTTTGACATTTATGAAATAAACCAAAACATACTGGGGCCTAATGAATTTACTAACAAGAAATTTTTTATTGACCCTAATAATGGGATTATTCAAATGGATTTATCTTATAATTGTACAGTTTGTAATACTAAATTAAAAGAGCATTGGCAACTCATTATGTTCAATTAACAACATTTTTTACTAACTTGTAAAAGGTTAGTAAAAAAGAATTCAATTTAAAATGAGAAGACTATGAGTAAAACCATTAACCAATGGTTTGATGAATATGGAGAAAGTCATCAAAATTCAACAAATAAATTATTCCATTTTGTTTGTGTACCTACAATCTTTTTTAGTTTTATTGGTTTACTTTCTTTAGTTTCTCTCCCTGACATATTTGGTGTTAATACAAAAATTGACAGCGTATTTTTCAGCCTTGCTTCACTCGTTATAATATTAAGTTTTCTTTTTTATTTAAGATTATCATTTTCAATTGCAATTGGAATGATCTTTGTATCTATTATCACTCTCTGGCTAAATTATTTTATTTATAAACTGGATATTATTCCACTTTGGTTATTTTCTATAATTATTTTTGCTTTGGCTTGGGTTGGTCAATTTTACGGGCATAAAGTTGAAGGCAAAAAACCATCTTTCTTTAAAGACTTGCAATTTCTGCTGATTGGTCCAGCTTGGATAATGAGTTTTATTTATAAGAAATTGAATATAAAGTATTAAGATCAAACTATTACCGTTAATGTATTTTATATTGATTTAGTTTTAGCTTTATAATAAATTCAATCAAATTTTTAAGCCTTATTCTATTAATAATATAAATGAGTTTTATGAAAAATTATTTATCGAAAATTTTATTAATAATACTTTTTATTTCTTCGCTGTCTTTCTCTCAAACAGAAACTAAAATAGAGTACATACTTTCTATGAGCAATCCACACACACATTATTTTGAAGTGGTAATGAAAGTAACTGATTATGATAAAGATGTAATAGATTTTTTAATGCCTGTTTGGGCGCCGGGTTCTTATTTGATAAGAGAGTTTGCAAAAAATGTTTCTTTCTTTAAAGCTGATGACAATCAAAATAATCCGTTATTATTTGAAAAAATAAACAAATACACCTGGAGGGTTTATTTAAATAAAAACAAAAATGTAACTATCAGTTATAAAGTATATTCTTTTGAATTATCTGTAAGGACAAGTTTTTTGGATGCTTCCCACGGTTATTTAAATGGAACAAGTGTTTTTATGTATGTAAAAGATTTTAAAGATCATCCTTCAACATTAAAAGTAGTTCCATATAAAGATTGGGGAAAAGTAAGCACAGGATTATCAGAAATTAAAGGCAAAAAATGGGAATACTACTCACCTAATTATGATATACTTGCAGATTCACCGATCGAAATAGGAAATCAATATGTTTATCAATTTACAGCTGCAGGTGTATTACACAACATTGTTATGTACGGAGAAGGCAATTACAATATTGATTCACTTAAAATACAAATAGCAAAAATTGTTGAGACAGCAACAAGTGTAGTTGGAGAAAATCCCAACAAAGAATATACATTTATAGTTCATAATTTAAGCAACAGAGGCGGAGGACTTGAACATCTGAATTCAACCACACTACAATTTAGAAGATGGGGTTATGATACTGAAAACAGATCAAGAAGTTTTTTAGGATTGGTTGCTCACGAGTATTTCCATCTTTGGAATGTAAAAAGAATAAGACCAATTCAATTAGGTCCATTTGATTATCAAAATGAAAATTATACAACACTCCTTTGGGAAATGGAAGGAGTAACTTCTTATTACAGCGGACAAATTTTATTGAGGGCAGGATTTTTAACACCATATCAATATTTAAATAGAATTGAAGGTTCAATTTCTTCCTTGGAAAATCAACCGGGAAACAAAGTGCAATCAGCAGCAATGTCAAGTTATAATACATGGATAAAATTTTACAGAAGTAATGAAAACAGCTACAATACTGAAATTTCTTATTATTCAAAAGGAGCTGTTTTGGGAATGCTTCTTGATCTGGAAATTATTAATTCTACAAACGGAAACAAAAGTTATGATGATGTGCTTCGTTTACTTTACAATAAATACTATAAAAAATTAAAAAGAGGATTTACCGAAGATGAATTTCAATCTGCAGTGGAAGAAATAGCCGGAAAAAATCTGGATAATTTTTTCAATAATTACGTTAACGACACAAAACAAATTGACTACAATAAATTCCTGGGATATGCAGGATTACAAATAATAGATCAAAATATTGACTCTAATGATAAAAATCTTGGTGCTCTTGTATATACAAAAGAAGGAAAACTTATAATTAGAAGAGTTATCAATGGAACTCCTGCCTATAATTCCGGTTTAAATGTAGATGATGAAATAATTGCTGTAAATAATTACAGAGTTGATAAAAATTTATTTGATAATATTATCAAAAACTCAACAGCTGATTCAGTTTTGGATTTTCTGATTT